>JALYWZ010000352.1 GCA_030852505.1 Myxococcota bacterium
GCCAGCGTGATCCCTTCGCGTTTTGCGATGGCCATGGCGTCGGCGATCGCGCGCTGGACTTCAGCCTCAGCACGCTCGATACTGCTCGCCACGGGGTTCTTTCCGGTTAGTGTTCATGTTTCGCAACCGGATATCTGCCGGAACTGAGCCCCTACCTTCAACCCGCTCGCGCTAAGCGATCGAAATCGCTTTGTTTTCCGTCAGCAGTTTGGGAACTGCACCCATGACTTCCAGCGCGTTAGCGGAGCATTCGGAATCGAGCGCGACAAGTGTCCCTGCTCGCGGAGAAAGCCATATCGGGAACGCCTCGATTCTTCACTTTGCCCTTGACAGCTCGCGCGACTAACTCGCGCTCCAAGCTCAGCTTGCCCCCAAAAACGCGCCTTCTCGCGCCGACGTGACACGCTGCCAGCGTTTCGGGAATTAATCGATTTCGCGGCTGTTCGATGCCGCGATCGCCGCGCTATGCCACCTCAGAGAGCGCTCCAGATCACGGGTGTATAGAAGTTGAATCATGACCACGCAGCCGCACGCTCCTGTGCATTCGATTCCCGCGCTTGCCGGGCGCATGCGACGAAGGCCGGAGCGAAAGCAGCATGCGACGTGTCCGCTCGAGCGCTTAGAAAAGCTCGACGCAGAGCTTGCGCGCCGCTCTTGCGAAGCCGGCCGCCTGCGCTTCGAGATGGGCGTGGGTCTCGACCTCCTCGACCGAAGTGGCGGCCACCACGCCCTCGGCTTCTCGTCGATCGAGGCGTACGCGCTCGAGCGCTGCGAGCGATCGGCCAGCTGGTGCCAGCAGGCGCGCCGATTGGCACGGCGGCTCGAGGGGCTTCCGGCTCTCGCTGAAGCGCTGACTTCTGGCTCCCTCAGCTGGAGCATGGCGGCGGTGCTGGCGACGGTCGCGTCTCCGGACGACGCAGATTTCTGGCTCGCCGAGGCGTCCCGCCGGACCGTGCGCGAGATGAAAGCGCTCGTGCTCGAGAAGCGGGGGGTGGCCCAAGAAGGTGAGACGCTCGAAGCCGAAGCCGAAGTTGAAGCCGACCTGCGAACTTTGACACTCACCGTGCCGCGCGAGGACGCCTGGTGCTTCGAGCAGGCAAAGCTGCTCGGACGGCACCTGGGGGAGCGGACCAACGTCGACTTCGTGCGCGGATTGGTCGCCGAGTCGACCAGCACCTTGTGCAGCGAGTTGCCGAGCAACGCGATCGAGCTAACCGACGACGAGGCCGCGGCCCCTCAGCGCGCCTGGGAGCGCGAGCTGGCACGCATGCGCACCGAAGCAGAAGCGCGCTGCGAATCCCACTTCCGTCCCAGCCCAGAGCCACGTCCGCGCGTCGAACCGCTGCTCTGGCCCCAGCAGCCAGAGGCCGTTGATCGCCAGCTGCGCGAGCTCTCGGGTGAGTTAGTGGGGCGCGAGGTCGCCTTTGGACGCGCGCTCGACGCCTTCTTTGCCGTCGACGGCTGGCGGCGGCTCGGTTACGCGACCGCAGCACAGTACGCGCGCGAGCGCCTCGGCACGAGCTTGTCCTCAATCAAGGCCAAGCGACGCCTCGTGAAGCGGCTCGGCCAGCTCAGATTTCTGGCCGACGCCGTAGACCGCGGCGAGCTCGGGTATGAGGCAGCGCGCCTCGTCGCAGAGGTTGCGACTGGCGCCACCGTCGAAGCCTGGGTGACTCGCGCCAGCGAGCGCACGCTCCGGCACCTGCGCGAGGAGATCGACTCGGCCGAGCTGCTTTCGAGGTGGTCCGAGAGCACGGCCGTGCTCCCGCCGAGCGACGCCGAAGTGCGGCGCGTGGAAGACCTGGAGCGCGCGGTCGTCACGGGTCAGATTTCTGCGCCGCCCGCGTTGCCGTCAAGCGCAGCCGGTCCGTCGGCAACCGTGACTCTGCACCTCCGCGTGCACGCCAGCACCGCCCGGGATTTCCGGCACTGGGAGGCCATTTACCTGCGCCACCGCGGCTCGGCTCTGCGCAACACCACCTTCCTGCGCTTCGCCTGCGAGCTCTTTGTCGACACCTGGCGCCCCCGCCCCTCCGACGTCGAGTACTCGCACATCTACGCGCGCGATCGCCACCGGTGCCAAAGCCCTTGCTGCACCCGCCGGGACGTCACACCGCATCACCTCCGCTTCCGATCGCACGGCGGCGACGACTCCGACGAAAACCTCACCAGCCTCTGCACCTGGTGCCACCTCGAGGGCATTCATCGAGGACAGATCTCTGCGACGCCTCCCGCGTCCAACATCCGCTGGACCTTCGGCCGCACCGCGCACACAGTGGTCGAGGGGCGAAGGCGAGTGCGGGTCCATGAAGCTCGAGTGTCGACTTCGACCACCTAGGACTTGCCCGTATGTCCAACGCGTCGGAGAAGGACACGGCGTGCACTATCGCATGCTCGCCAGCGCGAGGGTTCCCGAGGCGGGGACACGGCTAGCCCATCCGCAACTCCCGATTCAGCACGACGTCCGTTGGGACCCAAACGGCCGCCTGCTCGTCTCCCAGCGCAGTCGCGCGTCCGGCAAGATACTCGAGCCCCATCCATGCACTGACTAGGGCATCAAGCGCATCCTCGTATGGCTTCAGACGGGCCAAGCTGCCGACAGTTCCTTCTTCGGGCAGCTTCAACGGAAGCCTTCCGAGGGTTTCCTCGAGCGCACCGACAATCTCGGCCGAATTGCTGGAGCAGGATCTAGGAATTCTGAATAGCTCGGCGCCACCGCTCGACATTCCGATTTGCCGTCGCCTGTCACGACCAACGCCACCCCGCTAGGCTCGGAGGCAGTCCACGCGGCATCAATGCCGAGAACCACCGTCACCGGGCTTCGTCCACTCGCTGCGAGATCCCCAGGGGCTTCATAGTTTCGGGTAGGACCGGGCAACGGGCGGGATGACCCCGGACTCTTCGAACTGAGGGCGATAGCGTTTCACCAATTCCTCCCGCTCGCGCGCGTCAACGACGTTGCGGCGCGGCCAATGAATCGGGAACACGTCGTATGCGCCGCCGCGACCGCGATGGCAGGCCAAGATCCCTAGCCCAGCTTCAACCACGTGTTCAAACAACAACTGGTCCTGTGCTCTCAGCTCCATCGCCGCGTCCCTCGACGTGGTGGCGTCCACGGGCAGCGCGATCCAAACGCGCTCCGAAAAGCGAGTGTAGTTCCGCGCCTGCTGAACCAGGAACGCGGTAAACTTGAGCTTGACCTCGACCGTAACGATGTCGATCACCTTCGCCGACCGCCAATGGATGGCAAGGAGATCGACGTTCTCGAAGTCATTGCCCCCGCGCGCAGCATGAACATCGAACACGTAGCTCTCAGGCGACGCCTCATCATCGTAAAGCTCTTCCAGAACCGGGACAATGTAAGCACCGAGGCGAGCCTCCTCGCGTCGTCGCTTCTTCCGCTCTCGCGGAGCTGTGACGTCCGCTTCCTCATCTGGAATTTCGTCAGCCAGGGGTCCGTCCGCCGCAGCTTCGTCCGCGGCCTCGGCTTGCTTGGCGCCTTCTTCCTGATTTCGTTGAGCGTCGCGATACCTTTCTTCCGTTAGAAAGCTACGCCCCAGATGATGCCATCGTGGCTGCCCATCGCCTGACGCTACGTGATCATAAATCTTCAGTCGCGCGATGAGCTCCAGCGCCTCGGGTATGTTGCGAGCCTCGAGCTCCTTCCGTACCGACTGAGTGCTGACCACGCCCTCGCGAGAGCGCGCGAGCATCTCCCGCAGCACTTCTGCTCCGGTCGCAAGCCTCGCAGGGTCCATGCTGGTCCCGGTGTTTTCGTTGAATGATTCTGTCATGTCTCCTCTTTCCGCGGACAAGCTGGCTAGCGGCGACGCAGATCGCTCCTGTTTGCTAGTACTATTCACTACACAGCCCTCGGCGCTCGACGGCGCTGACCATGCCGTCGTCAATATCCGTGTCCTTGTAGATCAGGACCGAGTCGAGCGTTCTCTGGTCGATGGTCACGTTCCAATATCCGCCGTTGGCGTCGCCTTGCACGTCGAACGCGAAGAGGATGCTGGCGCTGGTCGCCCCCACCTGCTGCGACCCAGCCCTTGAGCGGGATCTGCGACACCGTCTTCTCCATTGCAGACCACCACTTCCTGCAGTACCTTCCCACCGGCGCTGCACTCGGCCGGTGTAGCTTCTGAGACAAGGACCTCCGGACTTTCTCCGTCCTCGCCATCACGACCGTCACGCCCGTCTTTCCCCGCACAACCCAGTGCAACAAGGCCTATTGCCGCCCCCACCGTGCCGGCATTCTGATCATTGCCTTTATTGAATCCGTAGCGACCCCAGCGCGTCAATGCCTCCACTGCGCCGGGAAGCTGTTTTGTGGTACTCCAACATACGCTCGGTCACAAGCGCGCGCCTTTGCGCCGATCTCGCTGTTCACGATGGGGATGCGCTCACCTATACGGCGGCCGGCTAACGCACGCGTTCGAGCTTTTCGACCAGCCATTCGCCCCATTCCTCGTGCAGGTGGAGCGTGTAGCGCTCCGGGCGCGCCTTCGAGAGCACGGTCACGTGGGCATTGGCGCAGCCTTCTCTCGTGACCTCCGTGCCCTCTAGCCAGAGATCTTCGAGAGCGCCAAACTGATCGGCGGCGGTCAAGGCGAGGAACTCGTGGCCGGCTCGATTGACGTCGATGCGCTGCTCCTTGACGTCCGTAGACAGGAGGAGAGCCCGCAGCTCGATATTGGGGACGTGCGCCGCGACCTCGCGCAGAAACACTTCCTTCGACATCTTGGCGGGACTTTTGCCGCGGCGTTCGAGATCGCGCCGCGTCTTCTGAATCTTCTCGTTAGCGGAGCTGGCCAACCGCTCGAGGATCGGGATCGAAGTCTTCTGCACGAACGCCGGCGAGAAGAACCGCGCCGCGTGCTGGTTCCGGCGGAACTTCACGTCGGTCAGCAGGGTTTGCAGCTGCCGTTCGAGCGCCTGCTGCTTATCGAGGCGTGGCGCGCGGTAGCGCTCGAGGAGACGCGACAGCGCTTCGATGGGCACGACCAGGCCGACCCGCTCGGTTACGCGGTGCTTACCGGTGACGATGCCGCGCACGCGCCCGCAGCTGTCGACCAGCGGCCCACCGCTGTTGCCGGGATTGATGTTGGCGTTGGTTTGCAGGAACACGGAGCTCCCGAGGGGGCGGTTCACGGCTGTGACCGTCCCAGGCTCGAGCGTGCGGGTGAGCTCACTGTCCCTCACGCCCGGGTATCCCACCACCGCGATCGGCTGGCCGAGACGCAGCGGCTCCGTCTCCAGCGGCAGCGGTGCGACCGGGAGCTCCGACGCCGGCCGGAGCAGCGCCAAGTCGTCGTCCCGCGAGGCCAGCACTCCTTCCAAGGCGACCCATTGCTTCTGCCCATCCGGCAGCGTGACTTGCGCCGTAAAGGCTCCGCCGTTCGCAACCACGTGGTGATTGGTCACGATCAGCCGCTCGCTGCCCTGGGCGATCACGAAGCCGCTTCCGAACCCGGAGCTCGTCTTGACGAGAACCGTGCCCGCAGCGGCGACCTGCTGCACCGCCGCGGAATCGAAAACTCCGGAGGAGCAATCCCGCGGGGCGTCGCGAACCGGCACAGCGGCCGGCGCGTTGGAGATAGCCGAGGTACGCGCGCAACCGCTCGACCCCAAGATCAGTGCACCCAGAATGAGCCAGCGTCGATTCATGCTCGACTGGTCGGCACCTCCCGCGCGGAGTTGCGTCACCCGAGGTCGAATCTCGGTC
>JALYWZ010001107.1 GCA_030852505.1 Myxococcota bacterium
GCCCAGAGCAGGGCGAGGATGGCCAGGAACAGCAGGAGGGCGTGCACGGCGGATGCCCGACGGAGTTGGAGCGCGTCGGCGAAGCCGAACCGCCCGGCACCGAGGGCCGCCCCGCCGAAGGCTCCCGCCCCCAAGACTCAGAAGAAGCCGGGTCAGACACCCGACTTCGGCTACTGATCACTCGCGCGCGCAGCGCCCCTCGAGGCGCGCTGCTGCAAGTAACCGAAACTGCTGACGCCAGTGAGCGTCGTGCGTGTCTTGCGAAAAAATCCTCGATTGGTCAAACCGGCGCTCGCGCGCGTGCGGCGCACGAGTAGGCCGCGTACCTACAACGCGAAGCGGCTGGAATAGTTCGATGTGCTGCGCTGTCTTCGTCGCACTTCGACGTCGTCGTCGCGACGTCGCGCGCCGCGAGGCCGCGACCACCAAACCAGCACCAAAAAGTTGCAGTCGTGCGCGGCACGGCAAACACCGCGTCCACCCCCGACGCGCGCCACCAAAACTTCACGTTGAGAAGTATTGACGCAAGCTCTGATCTGAAACCAAATTGGCGGATACTAACGAAGGGCGTCCCGCGATGGCGGGCAGCTCTTCGAGGGGACCTTGCTTCGACTTCATGGATTCCGAGGCGGTCGACTGAACTGACGAGGCAAGCCGATGACCGAGCAAAACGAAGCGCTGAGTTCCATCATGGTGCTCGAAGCCGGAGCCGTGTGGCCGCCTGCGATCCTCGAGTATCAACAACGCGCACCGAACGCGATCGTCGTCGCCCACGCCGCGGGCGAGTCGATGGACGGACTGTCCTTGCGCGTGCTGCGGCGATTGAACACCTCTTCGTTGCGCCTCACCGTGGGGCTGGTCGCGTGCGCGCCAAGCCTGGATCCTGCGCACCTTCGGGCCCGCGAACGGATCTGCAAGAGCCTGCTCTCGGCCCTGCGCGCCGAGGAGCGCGGCGAGCTCGTGCTGTGCGCCGTGGACGACGGGCGCGAGGACACGAAGCACGCCGTCTTCGAGCTGGCCGGCTCCCTGTGCGAGGGGCTGGGTGAAGGCGCGCCCTCGGTGCGCGTGCGCTTCGTCAGCGGGCGTCACCACAGCGGCATCGTGATGCGGCCCGACGCCGAGCAGCTGGCTCGGGCGGCCCGCGGCGAGCTCTGAACCGGCACCGGCGCAGGTCCTAGCCCCGCGGCCGGCTTCGCGAAAACTGCGCAGTCCCTGGCGCCTGGGATTACTCTTTCGCGGATGAAGCTCCGTCTCGAGGGATCCCGTCATGGGCAGAGATGAACGCCGGGTGGCGATCGTCGCCGGGCTGCGCACGCCGTTCACCAAGCAGGGCAGCGACTTCAAGAACCTGACCGCGCTCGACCTCGGGCGCGCCGTGGTGGCCGAGCTGCTCGAGCGCGTCGGCGTGAAGCCAGAGGACATCGAACAGGTCGTCTACGGCCAGGTCATTCCGTCGCTTGCGGCGCCGAACATCGCGCGCGAGGTGGTGTTGGGTGTCGGGCTACCGCGCACGGTGGACGCGTTCAGTGTGTCGCGCGCGTGCGCGACGAGCTACCAGTCCACCGTCAACGTCGCGCAGTCGATCCTCGACGGCAGCATCCAGATGGGGATCGCCGGCGGCGCGGACAGCGCCAGCGACATCCCGATGGTCGTGGGAAAGAAGCTCTCGGCGGCGCTCGCTAGGGCGAGCCGCGCGCGTTCGCTCGGCGAGCGCTTATCGGCCTTCGGCGGCGTCTCACTCGCCGATCTGATGCCGATCCCGCCCGCGCTGAAAGAGCCCTCGACCGGCCTCACGATGGGCGAGGGCGCGGAGAAAATGGCCAAGGACAACGGCATCGCCCGCGACAAACAGGACGAGTTCGCGCACAGGAGCCACGTCCGCGCCGCGGCAGCCTGGGCCGAAGGCAAGTTCGCCGAAGAGGTGATGACGTACTATGTGCCCCCGAAGTTCGCGGCCACCGTCGAGGACAACCTGGTACGCAAGGACTCGTCGCTCGAGGCCTACGCCAAGCTGAAGCCGGTCTTCGATCGCCGTCACGGCAGCGTCACCGCCGGCAACAGCTCGCCG
>JALYWZ010000353.1 GCA_030852505.1 Myxococcota bacterium
GGCCACCAACAGCGGCGCCGCGGCACGGCGCAATGACTCGCGCTCTCGATCGAGCGACAAACCGAGCGCCACGACCGCGGGAGAGAGCAACCAAACCAACAAGTTTCCCGGCCCGGGGGCGACCGAGCCGAACGCCAGGTAGCCGCGCAACGGAAAACCGGCGGCGCACCAGACCAAGCCGCTGCCGAGCGCACCGACCCCGACCGGGTGGCACACGTTCGAGAGCATCACGGCCCCGCGCCGCGCGAGCGCGCCCCGCAGCCAATCGCCGATCACGAACCAGCAAACCGTGAGCCCCACGCCGAACGCGAGCCGGCCGAGAGCCGAACCAGCGAGCGCTGCCGCGTAGCCCAGACCGGTCGTCACCAGCCAAACGCCGAGCAGCGCGCGCACCGGCCAGCCCTGCGCCGGTGCGAGCACGGGCGCCGGAGCTTCCACATGCCCCGAGAGCAGCCGCGCTACGCACGCCGTTGCGACGAGCGTCGCAGCGAAGCCGAACGAGAGCACCAACACCACGCGCCACAGCTCGCCGGGTCCCGGCGGCTCGGCGAGCGGCAAGAGCGCGAGCGGCGGCACGAAGAACAACGCCATCCAGCGACCGAGAAACTGGCGGGCGGGCTCGAGCAATCGGGTCACTCGATCCACGCCCGGCAGCCCGAGCGCGCGTCCGAGCGCGAGGACGCCGAAGCTCAGCAGCATGCCCGCCACGGCGCTCGGGAACTCGAATGCGAAGAGCGCAAGCAACGCGCGCAAGCCATGGTCGAGCGCAAACAGCGCGAGCACGCCGCCCGCTACTTCGAGAGCGTCACCAAGCACAGCCCAAAGGCGGAAACGCACTGCAGCTGTTCCCTAGACGCTTTCCGCAAAACGCCACTCGGGGTCGCTGAAATGTCGGGTCAGGTGTTCGAGCAAGAGCCGCGTGCGCGCCGGCACGTTCCGGCGCGAGGGCATGACCGCGTAGATGCCGATCTCGGCGCGGCGAAAGCCATCGATCACGAGCTCGAGCCGGCCCGCGCGCACGTCTGCGGCCACCATGAACCAGGGCAGCACCACGAGCCCAACGCCAGCCAGAGCAGCCTTGCGCAGCACCGAGCCGTCGGAGGTGTTCAAGTTGCCGCGCACCGGGATCGACAGCGGGCCCGACTCGCCGCGGAACCGCCACTCCGCCTCGCGCCCGACCAGCGTGTAGTGCAGGCAGTTGTGGCCCACGAGCTCGAGCGGCGTGGCCGGACGCCCGCGCCGCTCGAGGTACTCGGGCGAGCCGCACACCACCAGCCGGTCCTTGCAGAGCTTCTTCGCGACCAGAGACGACGCCTCGAGCCCCACGCCGATGCGGAGCACCAGATCGAACCCGCCTTCGAGCACGTCGACCAGGCGGTTCTCGGTGCTGAGCTCGAGCTCGACGCCCTCGTGCCGCGCGAGGAACGACGCGACGACCGGCACCAGGAACATCTCGGCGAACGTGACCGGTGCGTTGATGCGCAAGGGGCCGCGCGCCGTCTCGCCGAGGCCCGCGACGGAGCCCTCGGCCGCGCCCGCCGCGGACAACAGCTCGGCGCAGTGCTCGTAGAATCGCGCGCCTTCTTCGGTCAGGCGGAGCGAGCGGGTGGTGCGCGTGAGCAAGCGCACTCCCAGCCGATCCTCGAGCTCGGCGATGCGCTTGCTCAGCGCGGATTTGGCGATGCCGACGCGGGCGGCCGCCGCCGTGAACGATTGCTGCTTCACGACCTCGGCGAACAGCGCCATCGAGGCCACCGACTCGAACGGGGCTTTCACGGGATTGTTCTCCTGGAGGAAACAATGTTGTTCCGACTAGCTGTCTAACGCAAGCCGGGGGCGAGCTGTACTCAAAGGGCATGAACAAGCTCTTCGAAACCACTCCCTCCGTTGCTCTCCTCGCTCAACGTCTGGCGCTCGGCGCCGTGATCTTGCCGCACGGCCTGCAGAAGGCCTTCGGCTGGTTCAACGGCTACGGCTTCGACGGCACCATGGGCTTCTTCGCCTCGCTCGGCGTGCCCGCGCCGATCGCGTTGCTGGTGATCGTCTCGGACCTGCTCGGCTCGGCGGCATTGCTCGCGGGCATCGCCACCCGCGCCGCGGCCTTCGGCGCCAGCGCCACCATGCTCGGCGCGATCCTGCTCTGGCACCTGCCGAACGGCTTCTTCATGAACTGGGGCGGCACCCAGGCCGGTGAAGGCTTCGAGTTCCACCTCCTGGCGCTCGGCCTGTCCGTGCCGCTGATGTTCCTCGGCGGCGGCGCCTACTCGATCGATCGCCTGATCGCCCGCGTGCTCGGCAGCCAGAGCTCGACGTCCGCCGCGCTTCCGAGCGCCACAGCCGCCGAGTGATCTCCCGTCTACCTCCCACACTCACCCGAGTTTCCCCACAAAATAAAGGATCCTGCACCATGAACACCATCTCGCTCACCGACCTCGATTCCAAGATCCGCAGCGGCGCCGACTTCGTCCTGCTCGAGGCGCTACCCCCGCATTCCTACGAGCAGAAGCACCTGCCCGGCGCCAAGAACATGCCCCACGACGCAGTCGACGGCCTGGCCGCCGGGCTCATCGGCGACCGCAAGCGCGAAGTCGTGATCTACTGCGCGAGCCCCACCTGCCAGAACTCATCGGTCGCGGCGCGCCGCCTCGAGACCCTCGGTTACCAGAACGTTCGCGTCTTCGAAGGCGGCAAGGTCGCCTGGGAAGACGCGGGGCTGCCGTTCCAGGCCTCCTGACGAACCGAGCTCCGAACGCTCTAGGCCCGGGCCGCTTCGACGCTCGCCCGGGTCTAGGCATTTTGTTGCCGCTTATAGAACCGATAGCAGCCGACCCGACCGCGACCGCGCATGAAAATGCTCATGGCCTGCGCGAGCCACGCTGTGTATGACGAATGATCAGCGGTCGCACGCCGAGCTCGGCACCAAGCGATCGCGGCTCTTGGAGGGCGCGTGAGCGAGTCGCAGAGTTTCATACAGAAGCTGAAGGGACGGGCCGCGGATCTGGCGGCGGGCGCGATCTTCCGGGTTTCGACCAGTAACTGGAATCTCGCGATCCCCGTGGTGCTGTTCCTGCTCGTCGGGCGCTGCGCCTTCCAGAAGCCCGAGACGTTCTCCGGCCCCGTCACCGTGGATTTCGCGATGCCTTCCGAGAAGGCGGTCCCGAAATACGAACCCGCCGGCAAGATCGATCAGAACGACATCCGCTGGCGCTTCCGCTACGCGGAGACCGGCACCGAGTTCCGCGCCGGTGTGCCCTACTGGATCTTCCGGATCATGCCGCGCCTGATGCCGGAGCAGTTCGGCGGCCGCGGCTACGACTGGTTCGGCTTCGACGACGAGGACCAGGAGTTTTACGAGTCCACGCCCGTGCCGCGCGGGCTCGCGCTCAGCGACAGCACGCTCAGGATCCCGTTCTTGAACGTGCGCTTCAACCTGAAGCGGGTCTCGGTCAACTGCTCGGGCTGCCATCGCGGTCAGCTGATCGACGAGAGCGGAAAGCGGCGGTTGATCGACGGCATGCCGAACCACACCGCCAACCTGCAAGCCTTCAAGCGCTTCTATGCGTCGGCCTTCCAGGATCCGCGCTTCGAAGGCGGCAACGTGGTCGCGGCCATCGACCAGGCGCTCGCCGAAGACAAGAAGCCGCCGCTCACGAAGAAAGAGCAGCTCATCTACCGCGCCCTGGTCGAAGTGCTGCGCGGCTACACGCGCGAGCGCGGCAGCGCCTGGATGGACTCACGCCCCGACAACGGCCCTGGCCGGATCGACCCGTTCAACGCCGTGAAGTTCGAGGTGCTGAAGGTGCCGGACGACGGCACGGCGCCAACCCTGGATTTCCCTGCGGTCTGGAACCAGCGCGCCGAGATGCGGCTCTGGCATCACTACGACGGCAACACCAAAGACAGCTCGGCGCGCAACTTCGGCTCGGCGATCGGCGTCGGGGGCATCGCCTGGTCGGTCTACAAGCACAGCGTGAGCAAGATCGGCGACTGGCTCGACATCCTGCCTCCACCGAAATACCCGTTCGCCGCGCCGGACCCGGCGCAGGTCGCACAGGGACTCGAGCTGTTCAAGACGCGCTGCGCAGCCTGTCATGGCTTGTACGACCGCGAGAAGAACCGCATCGATACGGCGAGCTCGCCCAACTACATGCAGATCAACAGCGAGATCGGCACCGATCCCGAGCGCTGGAAGGCGTTTCCGACGGCGGCGGCGGGCGCGTTGAACCGCTTCGGCTTCGAGCACGGGCTCTGGCCGCGCGACGCCTTCCGTGGCTCGACCAACGGCTACCTGTGCGGGCCGCTCGACGGCATCTGGGCACGCGCGCCTTACCTACACAATGGCTCGGTCCCGAATCTGAACGAGCTCTTGAAGCCGCCAGAGCAACGCCCGAAGCGCTTTTATCGCGGCAACCCCCGCTACGACGCGGTGAACATGGGCTGGGTCCACACCGACGGCGCGCGCAAGGACAACGGTCTGCCGCTCTTCGAGTACGACACGAGCCTCGTCGGCAACTCGAACCAGGGCCACCCGATCGCGATCGAAGACGACGCCGAGCGCGCCGCAGTGCTCGCCTATTTGAAGACGCTCTGAGCCCGCACCGAGAAGGATCCGCATGTTCCCGTTGATCGAGACCGCCATCGCCTTCGCCGCCGCGATGCTCGCCGCCAGCCTGGTGGTGAGCGGCTGCGTGCAAGTCGTGCTCAGCCTCGGACGCTACCGCTCGCGCGGCGTGGAAGAGATGCTGCTCAGCCTGATGCAGGGCTTTCGCAACTTCAACAACGACCCGGCCGTGGTTCCACAGCCGCCCGCAAACTTGGCGAAAGGCGCGCCCAAGATCCCGCCGCCCGACCCGGTCGCGCTGCACGCGGCCGAGCGCGCGTTCGTCGAAGACGTGATGACGGACCCGACGCTGCAAGCGCGCGGCTCGGCGCTTCGCTACAGCAACGACCCGAACGAGCTCGCGCACATGGTCGAGTACATCGACGCCGGCGATCTGGTGGTGGTGGCCGTCAGCCACGCCAAGTACGAGCTCGGCGAGCCCAACGACGCAGAAATGGCGCCGCGACCCGAGCTCAAGCTGCCGCAGAGCTGGTTCGGCGTCGGCATCGTTCCTCCGTACTTCAACACCAAGACTTTCGCCGACTACGTCGGCCGCTTCTTCATGACGCTGGAGGCCACGGCCGCCCAGCGCTTCAAGGGGCGGGTCCGGCAGCTCACGATTTTGCTCGCGGCGATCTTGGTGGTGGTCTTCAACTTCGACAGCGTGCAGCTCTTGCGCACGCTGTACCAAAACAGCGGCGTGCGTGCGGCCGTCGCCGGCCAGGCCGAGCGGATCGCGGACATCGCCGAGCGCGGCGGGGCGAAGGCGCCCGAGGCGAGCGGCTCGGAGGCGCCCACGAGCGCGCCGGTCGTGATCGAAGAGACCGCGGGGCTTGCTCCGAGCATTCAGCTTCAGCAGGCAGCTTCCGCGCTCGACCAGCCGGAGCTCGGCATCGGCTGGGAAGGCAGCTACATCATCGGCCGCTTCTGCGCGTATCGCGGCAGCTGCTCGACGCCGACGCCGCCGATCAGCGGCGGACAGCTTGCGCTCGCCGTGTCGCTGTGGTGCTTCGGGCTGCTCGCCTCGTGCGTGATGCTCTCGTTCGGAGCGCCGTTCTGGTACGGCACGCTCAAACAGCTCTTGAACCTCGGCAACGAGCTCAAGGGCAAG
>JALYWZ010001108.1 GCA_030852505.1 Myxococcota bacterium
CCGCACCGCCAGCGAGTTTGCGCTCGGGATCGCGCCGTCGTGGCCCTCGCGGGTGCGCGCGATCAGCGACTCGTGCCCGCGCGCGGTTTGATAGAAGCCGCCCGTCTCGTCGCCGAAGTCGCGGACGATGCGCTCCCCGAGCTCGAGCGCGGAACGCAAGAGCTCGAGCTTGCCCGACGCCTCGTAAAGCGTGATCAAGCCGTCGGCGAGGAACGCGTAGTCTTCGAGGTAGGCGGCGAGGTGCGCCTTTCCGGCGCGATACGTGCGCAGCAAAGCACCGTCTGCCGTGCGCAGCCGCTCGAGCACGAAGCTCGCCGCAGCCAGCGCCGACGTCAGGTAGCGCTCGTCGCGCAGCACCCGGTAGCCCTCGGCCATGGCCGAGATCATCAGCCCGTTCCAGGCCGTGAGCACCTTGTCGTCGAGCAACGGCGGGGTGCGTTGCTTACGCGCTTCGTAGACCAGCGCGCGCGAGCGGGCGAGGCGCTTTTCGAGCTCCGCCTCGGAGATCCCGAGCTCGTACGCCACGTCGTGGGCGGGCCGCGGCACGTTGAGCACGTTCGTGCCTTCCCAGTTCCCGTGCAGCGTGACGTCGTAATACAGGTTGAAGGTGTCGCCCGCTTCGGTCCCGAGGATCTCCACGATCTGATCGGGCATGAACACGAAGAACTTGCCCTCTTCGCCCTCGCTGTCGGCGTCGGTCGCCGAGTAGTAGCCGCCCTCGGGCGACTGCATCTCGCGCACGACGTAGTCGAGCGTCTCGCTGGCGATCCGCCGGTACTCCGGCTCGGCCGTCAGCTGAAACGCCTCCAGATAGACGCTCGCGAGCTGCGCGTTGTCGTACAGCATCTTCTCGAAGTGCGGCACGAGCCAGCGCTCGTCGGTCGAGTAGCGCGCGAAGCCACCGCCGACCTGGTCGTAGATGCCGCCGTTCTTCATGCCGTCGAGCGTGCCGCGCGCCATCAGCAGCGAGCGCGGATCGCCGGTCCTGCGATGGTGCCGGAGCAGCACGCCCAGCATCTGATGCGGCGGAAACTTCGGGGCCGAGCCGAAGCCACCGTAGGTGTCGTCGTAGCTCTCGGCGAGCTCGTCGATCACGCGGTCCAGCGTGTCGGCCGCGATCACCTGCGGCGTGGCGGCCGCAGACTGCCCGCGCACGTGCTCGGTGAGCCGCTGGGCTTGCTCGAGCAGCGTCGCCCGCTCCTTGTGCCAGAGCGAGGCGATCCGCGCGAGCAGCGTGCCGAAGCCCGGCTTTCCCCAGCGATCTTCGGGTGGGAAGTACGTACCCGCGAAGAAGGGCCGCTGATCGGGCGCGAGGAACACGCTCATCGGCCAGCCGCCGCTGCCGGACAGCGCGACCGTCGCCGCCATGTAGATCTCGTCGAGGTCCGGGCGCTCCTCGCGGTCGACCTTGATCGCGATGAAATCCCGGTTCAGGAGCGCAGCAATCTCGGCGTTCTCGAAGGACTCGCGCTCCATCACGTGGCACCAGTGACACGCCGCGTAGCCGATGCTGAGGAAGATCGGCTTGTCCTCCGCGCGCGCTCGCGAGAGCGCCTCCTCGCCCCACGGGTACCACTCCACGGGGTTATGCTTGTGCTGCAACAGGTACGGGCTGGTCTCGTGTTCCAGCCGATTCGCGCGGGGCGAGCTCACGGCGCCTCCAGCACGACCAGGTGCTCGCGGCGCGGCTTTCCCGCGAAGGCCTCGGCAGAGCCGCGGTGAAAATGCGGGCGGCGTTGGCCGGCGCGCGCCACCACGCTGAGCCGCGCCCGCTGTGCGAGCCGCGGCAACCACTGATCCACCGCGAGCGGCTTGCCCGCCAGGCTCGAGTCCGCGACCAACAGCACGGCCTTGCCTCCGGGTCGCAGCACACGCCGCATTTCTTCGAGGACGCGCGTGAAGTCTCTCTCCCACTCGCCGATGCTGGCAGCGCCCTTGCGCGCCGCGCGCCGCGGCCCGATCTCGTAGCGGGACAGCCCGCGCCCGTCGAGCCGCAGCCAGCGCAGCCGCAGCTCGTGGTGGATGAAATAGTCGTACACGCCCGGATACGGCGGCGACGTCACGAT
>JALYWZ010000354.1 GCA_030852505.1 Myxococcota bacterium
CCGTCGCGCTGCGCGGGCACTGGGGACCCCCCAAAAAAACTTGGCGACTCTTGGCGGCCCTTTGCGCCTTGGCGACAAAAGCTTGCAGCGCCGTGCCCCCGTGAAGCGACGTGCTGTGACGGGGGAACGACGTGCTGCGAGCGGGGGCGGGTTACTTGATTTCGGCGCAGCCGATGCGGCCGCCGGCGTTGCCGACGGGCTGACCGCCGTCGTCCTTCTTTTCGTGGACGATGATGGCCTTGCCGAGGAAGGAGCTCGGATCGTTGGGCTTGAGGTTGGCGCCGGGGGCGACGATTTCGAGCGTGCCCTTGCCGTCCTTGCCGATCGTGATGTTGCCGAGATCGCCGAGGTGGCGCGGGGAGGTGGTGGGCAGCGCGTGCTGGTGCGTCCCCGGGTTGAAATGGCCGCCGGCGCTGGAGCCGTCCGCTGCGCTGCAATCGCCCTTCTCATGGACGTGCGCGCCGTGATCGCCGGGCTTCACGCCTTCGAGCGCGAGCGTGACCTTCACCCCTTCGGGTGTCTCGGTGAGCGTGGCCTTACCCGCGAGCTTCGAGCCGCTCTTGGCCTGGAACTCGACCTCGACGCTGGTGGGTGTCGCGGGCGCGGCTTCGGGGGCCGGCTGTGCTTCGGCGCTCGCCGTCTCCGCGGGGGCGGCGGCCTCCGCCGGAGGCTCTGCAGGGGGCTCGACGTCGGCTTGGGGCGCGGTTTCGGCTGCCGGTTGCGACCCGCCACAACCGACGCAAACAGCGAGGGACAGTATCGAAACGAGCTTGATAGGCAGCGATGTCATGGGCAGAGGCATCGTCGATCCGCGAGCGGTGGTCAATCTCGAGAAGGCGCGAAGATCAGCGCTGTGTGCGGGTTTCCGCTCACCTTGTCCGATCCTTCTCGAGCGCCGTGACCACGGCCTGCAGCACGCGCTCGGCAGCCCTCAAATCCCCGTTGGGAACCCGGCGCAGCGCCCCTTCCACCACGGCTTCGATGGAACCGGTCCGCTGGCCATTCAGCCGCTTTCCGCGAGCGGTCAGGCTCAATACGGCCCGTCGCCGATCGCGCGGATCGGCTTCCCGGCGGAGCAGCTTGGCCGACTGGAGCCGTCGCAGCGTCCCGGTCAGCGAGCTCGGGTGCACGTGGAGAGTCCGGGCGACCTCGCCAGCCGTCATCGTATTTCGGTGACCGACCCAACGCACGACCAGGCGTTGCGGGCCAGTCACCCCCAGGCGTTGGTGCATGCGCTTGGACGCCGATTCCAACCCGTGGGTCAGGGCCCACAACAAGCGCAAGAAGCCAAGCCCGCGTCCAAATGGGGGCGACGCAGCATCGCCCGCCGAAGCAGGGTTTTGTCGCATCTCCATAAACTGTATTCGCAAAGATCTCGGTCAAGTGCGCAGGACACATCGACTCGGCGTGACATCCTGCCACGAGCCTTTTGGGCTCACGTTCTCACCGTCTTTGCGAACGCCGCGGCGAAGACGCCGCGAAGAAGTTTGACGTGTAACTAATAGCGTGAGAGCAAGAAAGACCGTGCCCGAGGATAGAAGACTGTCGGAAGCGGTGACCGCGTTCGTGCGCGGATCCATCTCTTCGGTCGAGCAGCTCGCGATCTTACTGCTGCTGCGAGCCAACCCGTTCCGGAGCTGGTCCGCGACCGAGGTGAGCCGCGAGCTGCGCGGGAGCGAGCACTCCGCAGGCCTTCGTCTCTCCGATCTGCTCGCGAGCAAGCTCGTCGAAGAGCGCAGCAGCGAGGGCGAGCCCCGGTACGTCTATGCGCCGGCCTCCGAGGCGCTGCGCGGCACGCTCGACGCCGTGGCCGAGGCCTACGCCGAGCGCCCCCATGCGGTGATCGCCCTGATTTATTCGGACAGCGGCTCGCACTGAGGCGGCCCGGCCGCGGCCCGGCTCGACAGCCACGCCCCGAACTGGCGCGCGTCGCTTCGGGGCAACCCAGAAGGGAGACCCCGGCCCTCGGGACTGATAGACTCGGACCTCGTACGCCCGTGACCGAGATCCTCGAGCTGAAAGCGCTGCACTCGCTGGCCAAGCTCTCGAGCTGGACCAAGGCGGCCGAAGAGCTCGGGATCAACCGCGCCGAGCTGGTGCAGATCGTGGCGCGGCTCGAGCAACGGCTCGGCGTGAAGCTCATCGACCGCGATGGTGACGAGGACGCAGCCGTCGAACAGGTGGCGCTGACCGAGGCCGGCCTCGCGTTCCACGCCCGCACCGGCCAGGCCCTGGACGACCTCGCCAAGATCGAGGCCACGCTCCTTCAGACCCCGGTGCACCCGAGCGGCAAGATCCGGATCACGGCGCCGGTGTTGCTCGGCCAGCTGCACGTGGCACCGCTGATCGGCAAGCTGCGCCGGCTGTACCCCGAGCTCGCGGTCGAGCTGTCGTTGATGGATCGCTTCGTCGACCTGGTGCACGAGAACGTCGACCTGGCGATCCGCGCCGGCTCGCCCTTCGACAAGCGCCTGATGACGCGCAGGCTGTGCACGAACCGCCGCATCCTGGTCGCTTCCCCCGAGTATTTGCGAGAACACGGCGAACCGGAGCACCCGGACGATCTCGTGGAGCACGAGTGCCTGCTCTTCACGAGCTTCGCCAACCCGCGGGAGTGGCGGCTCAGCGGGCCGGAAGGGCCCGTCACGGTCACCGTGAACGGCATGGTCTCGTCGAACGCGGCCTACGTCGTCAATCTGCTGGCCGAGCAAGGCGAAGGCATCACCTTCGGCGCCACGCTCGCGCTCGCTCCCGCGCTGCTCGACGGCCGCCTGGTGCGCGTGCTCCCCGCCTACGAAATGGAAACAACCGGCATCTTCGCCGCCTACCCCTCCACCGAGCGCCTCCCCACGCGAGTCAGCGCCGTCATCGACTTCTTCGCAAGCGAGATGACCGATCCCCCCCTCTGGGATCAGCAACTCACCGGCAAAGTCCCGGGCTTCTAGCTCCTCCCGACGAAGTTCTCGACGAGTCACGCCTTCACTCCGACCCACTGTGAGCGCTGTGTAACCCCCCAAAACTTGGCGACTCTTGGCGCCTCCCTTGGCCCCTTGGCGACAAAAGCGCTCAGGGCCGTAGGGAGTGACGAGCCACGATGTCTGCAATGCAGGCCGTGAGCTTGCGTGCAGTGGGGAGGTGCAGGAACTCGTTCGGGCCGTGGGCGTTGGAGCCGGGGCCGAGCACGCCGGTGACGCAGAACTGAGCCCGAGGGAAGCGCTCCCCGAGCAGGGTCATGAAGGGAATGCCGCCGCCCTCGCCCATCAAGGCCGTGGGCTTGCCGAAATGACGGAGCGACGCCTCGTCGAGCGCGTGCTCGAGCCACGGTGCGAGCTCGGGCGCGTCCCAGCCGGTGCTGCCCGCGCCCTCGAACTGAACCCGGGCGCCGTAGGGCGGGTCGCTCTCGAGCGCGCGTTTGACGGCGGGGTACGCGCGGTCCCCGTCGGCGCCGGGCGGCGTGCGGATCGACAGCTTGAGCTTGCTCGAAGCGCGCAGCACGTTGCCAGCGGTGGCGAGCGGCGGAAAACCCTCGGCCCCGGTGACCGTCAGCCCGGGGCGAAAGGTGCGATTCAGGATCAACTCGGTCGGATCGTAGGCGATCGGCCGCGCGCCGGGCTGGTACGGAAACTTGTTCCAGGTCGCGTCGCCGATCGCTTCTGCGGCGCGAGCGGCCTGCTTGCGGCGCGCCTCGGGGATCTCCGCGTAGAGCTCGGGCAACCGCATCTCGCCGCTCTGGCTGTCCTCGATTCGCTCGAGCAGCGCGCGGGCGACGCGGAAGCTGTCGGCGACCACGCCCGTGCCGTCTCCCGAGTGCACACCCTCGCGGAGCAACGATACCTCGAGCGTGCCGAAGACAGCGCCGCGCAGCGAAGTCGTGCACCAGAGCTGGTCGTAGTTGGCGCAGCCCGAGTCGAGGCAGACCACGAGCGACAGCTCGCCGAGGCGCGGCGCCAGGTGCTCGATGTACGCCGGCAAGTCGTAGCTGCCGCTTTCTTCGCAAGCCTCGATCAGAATCACCGCGCGCGCGTGCGGGATCCCATCGCGCTCCAGCGCGCCGAGCGCCGTGAGCGACGCGAAGAGCGAATAGCCGTCGTCGGCCCCGCCGCGGCCGAACAACTGGTCGCCTTCGAGCACCGGCGTCCACGGACCGAGCCCGCTGCGCCAGCCCTCGATCTCCGGCTGCTTGTCGAGATGCCCGTACAAGAGCACCGTGTCCGACTTGCGCCCTTCGCTGCCCGGCACCTCGATGAAGATCACGGGCGTGCGCTCCGGGAGCTCGAGCACTTCCAGCGTCGCGCCGGGAGGCAACCGCGGCCGCGCCCAGTCCGCGAGCAGTGACACCGCGCGGGCCATGTGGCCGTGCGCGCGCCAATCCGGATCGAACGCGGGCGACTTGTTCGGGATCCGGATGTACTCGCACAAGGTCGGCACGATCGACTCGGCGTACGTCGCTTCGACCCAGCGCAGCGTGGCGTCGGAAATGCCCTTTGCAGCCATTTTCAGGCTTCTTTGCTCCGTTTCACGGCCGCGTCAACGACGGCCCCGCGGCGACGCGCTACCCTGGCCGGCTCTGCACTCGTGACCGACGCCTCCTTCGTTCCTCGCCCCTATTGCTACCGCTGCGACAAGCCGGAGTTCGCCTGCCTGTGCGCGAAGATCGAGCGTTTGCCCAATCGCACGCCGATCGTGATCGTGCAGCACCGGCACGAGTCGCGGCACCCGTTCGGCACGGTGCGGATCGCCGAGCTTGGCCTGTCGAACCTGCGCGTGCACACGGTGCCCGGCTCGGCCGTCTCCGGCGCCACCCCGCCGAGCTTCGTGCCCGCCGGCGCTGGGTTATTGTACCCGGGCCCTGGAGCGCGCGAGCTCACCTCGCTCGCGCCGAGTGAGCATCCGAAAGCGCTGGTGGTGCTCGACGGCACCTGGCATCAGGCGCGCGCGCTGCTCCGCGATCACGCCTGGCTGCGCGATCTACCGCGCTACGGGCTCGAACCGAGCGAACCGTCGCGTTACCGTGTGCGGCGCGAGCCACTGCCGACCTGCGTCTCGACGATCGAGGCCATCGTCCAGGCCTTGAGCGCGCTCGAGCCCGGGCTGTCGGGTCAAAAGAGCTTGCTCTCCGCCTTCGATCACCTGAACGACGTGCAACTGCTCGAGATGTCGCAGCGCGAACGGCAGACCCGCGAACGCGAGCGCCGCCCTGCCGAAGTCCGCTGTCTGCCGCGCGCGCTGGTCGATGCCTTCGACAGC
Organism: Myxococcota bacterium; assembly: GCA_030852505.1. Lineage (GTDB taxonomy): Bacteria > Myxococcota_A > Polyangia > Polyangiales > Polyangiaceae > PMG-095. The sequence continues at coordinate 5,248 of JALYWZ010000354.1, forward strand.
GTGATCGCGGTCTACGGCGAGGCCTCGCGGGTCCAGCACGAATCCGAGACCACGCCGGAGCTCCTGCACTGGACGGCGATTCGCCTTCGCGACCTCGCGAGCTTCGACTGCGTGGTGCGCCCGCGCGACGGCGCGCCGAGCGAGCGTCGCCTCGAGCACCTGGGCTTGAGCCGCGCCGACTTCGAGGGTGCAATCGCTGCGCGCGAGCTCGCCGCGCGCTGGTCGGACTTCGTGCAACCGGGCTCGGCGCTCGTCGCCTGGAATCCGCGAACCTTCGCGCACTTCGAACGCGCAACCGGCAGCGCGCTCAGCGGCATCGGGCTGAAGGGCGTGTACCACCGAGTCCGCAACGAGCGGCAGGGCGACCTCGATCAGCTGGTCGCCCTCGAATCCCCTGCCGCGCTCCCGGAGGAGTGGACGCGGGCGCTCGGCGGTGTTCGCGGCCGCGCCCGGCATCGCCT
>JALYWZ010001109.1 GCA_030852505.1 Myxococcota bacterium
GGCGTGAACACAGCGGGCGGCATGCGCGCGACCGGCGGCAGCGTGGCGACGGCGACGGGCGGCAAGCGTTCGAACGCTGAATGGTTCGGAGAGTGCACGGGCGCGGACACGTTGCGGCTGCAGCGTCTGACCGCAAGCGACATCGAGCGCACCCTGGAGGATCTCTTCGGCAGCAGCGGGACGAGGCTCGGGCGCCCCTGGCCCTTGTTGCGCCAGGGCGGGCGCGGCTCGGTGACCGTCGAGGAAGCGCGCGCGCTGGCTCGAATCGCTCGTGAGCGAGCACAGGAATACTCCGCCGCTCACGCCGACGAATGCCCGGACGCGCTCAGCTGCCGGCCAAATCTTGCCGATCTCGGGCTGCGGCTGTTTCGCCGCCCGCTGAGCCAGGAGGAAAGCGCCGCGTTCGAGATGCTCTTCGAGCGGGCGGCCGAGGAGGCGAGCGATCCCGCGGCCGGTTTGAGCGCCGTGGTCGAGGCGATGCTCGAATCGCCGTACTTCGTATTCCGAGTCGAAACCAGCAGCGGCGGCCGCTGGTCCGATTGGACGGTCGCGGCGCGGCTCGCGTACTTCTTGTGGCGATCCGGCCCGGACGCGGAGTTGCGCAACGCGGCCACCAGGGCAGAGCTATCGGACCGAGAAGGGCTCGAGCGACAGGTCGCGCGGATGCTCGACGATCCGCGCGCCGCATACGGCTTTGCCGCCATCGTCGAGGAGTGGCTCGGGCTCGCGGAGCTCGGCGAGCCTGGCTTCGCCGTTTGGCCTGCTGAGGTGCCGATCGCGGAGATGGCGCAGCAAACCCAGATCTTCCTCGAGCGCGCGTACGCCGAAGATCGAGCGACGCTCGACGAGCTGTTGCTCGCGACGCAGGCGCCGCTCAACGCACCGCTCGCTGACTATCTGCGTGTTCCGAGTGACGGACTCGGCGCGCGCTTCAGCGACGTCGAGCTCGAGCCCTCGAAATTTGCTGGCATTTTAACGCATGGTGCGCTGCTGCTGACGGCGGGGACGCCCTCGACCCGGGGCAAGCTTTTGCTTGGCCGCCTTCTCTGCACCGAAGTCGGCGCTTCACCCCCGAGCGTGGACCTGCCCGAGGGCAACACCCGCCGCGAACGCTACGAGGCCCTCTCCAGCACCGCGGCGTGTGCCGGCTGTCACCAAATGCTCGACCCGCTCGGGTTTGCGCTGGAAGGCTTCGATAGCCTGGGAGCGCCCCAGGACGCTCTCGTGAACGGCTCGATCGCCCAGCTCGACGGGGCCTCGAACGTCCCGTTCGACGGACCGCGCGGGCTAGCCGAGTTACTCGCAGGCAGCCCGCAGGTCTCGCGCTGCCTGGGCCGGCGCTTCGGCGAATACGCGCTCGACGGCGGACAGGGCCAGGTTTCCGTCCTTCAATCCGGAACCCCGCTGCCGCCAGCGGGTGAACCGCCGGCGCCGCCAGCTCCGCTGACCTGCCTGGCTTCGGCGTTCGAGCGCGAGGGCGGTGATCTACGCAGTCTGCTCGCGGGCTTGGCTCGAAGTGACGTCTTCCTGCGCGCGAGCGCAGACTTCGAGCTGCCGTCTTTCCGCGCCAGCGAGCGCACGCCACTCGAGCACGCCGCCGGAAACGCGGACGCGCTCGCCCGAGCCGCAGCGCAGTCCGTCGATTCGCCGCTCGAGATCCAGAGCTACGCCGAGGCGCTCGCGGCGCTCGCTCGCGAAGACGCGCCGTGAACAGCCCGAGCCCGCCGGCCCCCGCCGATGGTCTCGTCCCTTAGTTGACATAATGTATCTTATGCGAACTCAGCATAGGGGCGCGGGGAGGCGCTTTGCCCGACGGATCCGAGCGGCCCTGCGCCCCGGGCTCAGAGCTTGGACGCGAGGACGGGCTCGGCGCCGGGCAACTGGAGGCTCAGCAGACGGCCGCCGTTGGTGACGACGAAGGCTCGGTTGCCGTGCGTCGCCGGAGTCATCGACACGCCGTCGGCGACGTGGATGCCGTCGATCAGATCGCCGTCGAGCGGCGACAAAAGGAACACGCCGAGCTGCGTGGCCGAGACCAGGAGCGCGCCCGCGAACGGTACCGG
>JALYWZ010001110.1 GCA_030852505.1 Myxococcota bacterium
GCCTCGCGCTTTCGCGAATACTTCACGGCGCTCCACACCACCGCCGGAACCACCACCGCCAGCAACATCACCCCGAGGGCGATCCGACCCCGCAACATCCGTCGCATTGTCGCGCCTCTGCGGCGCGGTTGCTAGCTGTTCAGGCGAATCAGTACGTCGCTGTGGGAGGGGCCGGCCGCGAATCCAGAACCTCGCGCACCTTTCGCAGCAGCGCGTCCGGCGTGATCGGCTTTTGCAGAAAGGCCACACCGGCCTCCAGCACGCCGTGGTGGACGATCGCGTCGTCGGTGTAACCCGACATGAACAGAACCTTCATCTCCGGGCGGAGTGGCGACACGCGCTCGGCCAGCTGACGGCCGCTCATCCGCGGCATGACCACGTCGGTGAGCAAAAGGTGGATGGTGGCCGGAAACTTCTCGACCACCAGGAACGCTTCGCCGGCGTTTTGCGCCTCGAGCACGTTGTAGCCGGCGCGCGTGAGCACGTTGCGCGCGAGCACCCTCACCTGCTCTTCGTCTTCCACGAGCAGGATCGTCTCGGTGCCGCTCACCGCGCGCTTCGGCGGCGGGTTGGAGTCGAACTCGAGCGCCGGCTGGCCCGTGCGCGGGAAGTAGATCTTGAACGAGCTCCCGCGGCCGGGCTCGCTGTAGACGAAGATGTGCCCACCGCTCTGGCGCACGATGCCGAACACCGTGGAAAGCCCGAGCCCGGTGCCCTTGCCCTGCTCCTTGGTCGTGAAGAAGGGCTCGAAGATCCGGTCGCGCACCTCGGCCGTCATGCCCTCGCCGGTGTCGGTCACGGCGAGCAGCACGTGCGGCCCGGTGTAGACGTCCGGGTGCTGCGCGGCGTAGCCGGCGTCGACGTCGACGTTCGCGGTTTCGATCGTGAGCTTGCCGCCGTCCGGCATGGCATCGCGGGCGTTCGCCGCCAGGTTCATCACGATCTGCTCGATCTGCGTGCGATCCGCCTTGAAGCGGCAGAGGCGCGGCGCGGTGCGCAGCGACAGCTCGATGCCCTCGCCGATCAGGCGTCTCAAGAGCTTCTCCATTCCGAACAGGATCGGGTTCAGATCGATCACCGTCGGCTCGAGGATCTGCTTGCGACCGAAGGCCAGCAGCTGCCGCGTGAGCTCGCGCGCGCGTTCGCCGGCCCGGCGCACCTCCTCGAGGTCGAGCCGGATCGGGTGGCCGAGCTCGAGCTCGTCGAGCGCCATCTCGGTGTAGCCGATCACGACCGACAACAGATTGTTGAAGTCGTGCGCGATGCCGCCGGCCAGGCTGCCGATCGCCTCGAGCTTCTCCGACTGGCGCAGCCGCTCCTCGATGCGCTCGCGCTCGGCGATGCGGAGCGACAGGTCGTCGAGCAAGATGTTGAGCGCGATCGCGAAGCGCGTGGCCGGATCCTCGAGCGCGGGCTCTTCAGGGAGCTCGACCCGCGCGTCCGACTTCCCCGACGACGCGGCCTCCATCACCGCGAAGATCTCGTCGAACGTCGGCGCGCGACTCACGCGACATCCTACCCCGAGACGGGCGCTCCCCGAGCGGTCGGCGGAGAGCCGACTTCGGCGATGCCCGAAAAAAAGATGGTCGGGGCGAGTGGATTCGAACCACCGACCCCCAGACCCCCAGTCTGGTGCGCTAACCAGGCTGCGCTACGCCCCGAAGGGACCATCTACCGGCGTTTTTTTAGGGCGCCGGCTGCCGTTAGGCCCGCGCACCCTAGTCCTTCTGGCGGCGATTGCAAACGCAATCGTCAGTGACGCGCGCCCATCCGCGCGAAATGCTGGGCGACCCGTCGGTAGAGCTCGGCGGCCAGGCGCGGGTCCTTGCAGATCTCGGCGAAGTCTTCGGCCCGGACGCGCAGCAAGCGGCAGGTTTCTTCGAGCACGGGGCCATCGCCGTGGCCGGTCACTCCGAGCAGGGACTCGGGGTAAATCAACGCACCAGGGCCGACGCGCCGGCCGCTCGCGGCGTAGCGCGCAACGCCCTCGAGCACGATGTACGCGACGAGGTCGCTCGCGACGACGCGCGGCACGACCTCGCCCGCGGGCAGCTCGACCTC
>JALYWZ010001111.1 GCA_030852505.1 Myxococcota bacterium
CGATTGCTTCTCGTTGAAGCCGCCCTGGACCGTGCCCCACAGCCACTCACCCACCTCGACGACGATGGCCTCGATCTCGTCGGCCGTGCTCATGAGGTCTTCATCCGCTCACTGACGAACGCCTCGAGCGCCGCCTTCGACAGGTCGGGCTCGTAGTCGGGGTTGTCCGGCTCGTACCAGGCGTACGGTCGCGCGTCGGGCCCGTACTGAACGCGCACGGGCGCTGCGGACACGGGCACGGTCGCCTTGCCCTGCGCGTCGAGCGTGCCAGTGACCAGGCTGCCGTCCCAGAGCTGAACGCGGAATGGTGCGCCCTGAACGGGCTCGAGGTCGTGATACTTGCGCTCGAGCTCGAGCACCTGACCGTCGGGATGGGGACAGGGGGTTGGCTCGGGCGCGAGCGGCGCGGGGTTCTTTTCGGCCTCGGTGCTCGCGTTGTCCGGGCTATTGCACATCGCTGCTCACTCCCGGCTCCGGCGCTCTTCGCTCGAGAACCCCCTGTTTTCGTGCCTCGTCGAGCCAGCGCTCGGCGTACGCCGAGAGCGCGCTCCAGAGCTTCGCGTCCCGCTCGTCCGCAGTGTGAGTGGTGTCGCGCACGATCGCTCCCACCCACGGAGTCATCGGGTCGTCCGTCACACCGCCCCCCAGCAGGAAGGTCGCGCCCAGAATGCGCCCGAGCGCGCGCGGCCGTTCGAACCCGTGCGTGAACGCCGTTGCCTCGGCGCGCCCGACGAGCTCGGGCAGCCGGTGAGCGACCAGCCGATACTTCTCCGGGTACATCCAACCGAGATAGGCCGCGACCTGATCGAGCACCTGGGACGGCGGCCGCGAGAGCTCGGGGCACAGGCCGTGCGCCCGCGCCCGCGCCACGGCGAAGAACAGGTTCTTCGAGCTGGCGCCCGCCGTGCGTTCCAGGAAATCTCGGGCTTGAGCGTGAAGCGAATCCAGACGCGCGAGCTCCGGATGTTTGCGCTCGAGGATCTCGCGTGCCCACGGCAGCTGCGGATCGGAGTCGAAATCGCTGCCGAGCATCAGCATGTGATCGATGTAGGATTGCGCGGAGGCCTCGCGCGTGAGCCCCCAGCGCCGCGCGCGCGTCACCCCGAGGCGGATGGTCTCGCGCACGCAGGCATCGCCCGCGATCCGGCACGGCAGCTCGAAATAGCGGCGCAGGTGCTCGGACACCTTGTCCGTGAACTGCGCAAACCAGAGCTGCTCGAACTGTGCGGCGGTAATGCGGAGCATCATCGGGGCCTCACGTGGACGTCCAGACGTCGCGCGCGACGGGCGCGGCCGTTTCGCCGAGCTCGTGGCGAAAGACGCGCAGCGCGCTCGACGGAGCCGGGCCGAGCCGGAAGCGGAGCAGCCTCGAGCGCTCGCTGTCCTCGAGGTCGAAACGCGTGATCGGACCGAAGATCTGCCGCAGCTGCTCCGGCGTAGAGGTCGGTAAGAACGCACGCAGCACGCGCGGATCGTAGTAGCGGAAGTAGCACTTCTGTCCGGTGTCCATGCGAACGCGCAGCAGAGTCCTGAGGTGCCGGCGCACGCCGAGCAGCGTGCTCGAGCTCGCGAGGTAGATCCCCCAGGCCCGCCCCCAGCCTTCGGCGATCAGCTGTCGCGTGAAGTCCTCACCCGGGACGAGCCGGGCGATCAGCGGAGAGGCCGCCCGCAAGCTCCAGCCGATGGGCCCGGAGAAGAGCGACTCGTACTCGACCGTGTGGACCGAAAGAGCTCGACCGATGGCGCGATCGCGCGCGCCGTCGAGCACCACGAACAGCGACGTGCCCGACGGTTCGTACGGATAGAAGAGCTGCTCTTCCAGGCGCGTCGTCGAAAAGCCGCTCATGGGAAGGCGTCCTCCGGTTGCTCGGGCTTCGGGTGCGTCCTCGGGCCCGGCAGATCCTCGCCGCGCCTTGCCTTGGCGCACTCTTCACAAAACGGAGCGCCCCGTTCGGCGGCCGCCTTCAGCGTCTCGGCTTGCGAGTCCTGATCGACCGGCTCCGGAGGGAGCGCGGGCTCCGGCGCTGCCGGCTCCGGTGCCGGGCGCGCGCGCGGTGGGGG
>JALYWZ010001112.1 GCA_030852505.1 Myxococcota bacterium
CTTCGGGGCTCTTCCAACGCTGGCGATTGGGGCACGAACGGAAGCGTGTCTCCACGTCGTCGCAGCTCTCGTTGAGCAGACGCTTTTCGGGCGGGAGCACCGCCGGGACGACGTCGTCCCAGCGGAACACCAGGCCGCCGCCCGCGTAGATCACGCGCTCCCCGCTGAACGCCGTGCCGATCGACGACAGGGTGACGTTGGCGGTGATGTCGAACACGTCCGAGGCATGGAGCGCGAGATCGAGGCCAGCCCGCGCGCCTACCTTGAACGAGAAGTCGAGCTCGACCGATTCCCGCAGCACGCGCTCGATGTCGCCCTGATCGAGCTCGATCGTATTGGTCTCGAGGTTGATGTAATCGTCGGGATCCTCGTTCTCGAACGAGAAATCCTCGATCACCGTGTCCAGGTTGGCGCCGGGAGAAAACTCGAACCACGGCGTGATGGAGAGCAGGCGCGTGGGGGTGATCGGCACCCCGAAGCCGAGCACGAACGGGATCGACAGGTAGTTGCGCTCGCCGCTGATCAGCGCGGTGGGCACGGCACCGACGTAAAAGGCGACGCCGGCGCGGGCCAGGCCGTTCTCGTAGCGCGGCGCGACCGGGAAGTTGAACAGCGCCACGGCGGAGCCGGACATGCCGTGCTGGGTCGGGTCGTCCCCTGCCTCGTCGTAGTTCTGATAGTGGATGCCGAACTGCGCGCTGAGCTTGCCGCTCGTCGAGCTGAAGTTCGCTTCGTAGCTGAAGCTGTTCAAGCCGCCGCCGCTCACGAAGCCGTGCCGGTACTGAAGCAGCACGCTCGACGCGCGCGTATCCCAAGTGGAAACGGTGACCGGATGCGTCCCGGGCTTGGCCAGCGCGACCCGGCTCGTGCAAAGGCCAGCCCCGAGCACCAGGGCCGACGTCGCGGCGCGCACGCTCGAACGCAAAAGTCTACGACACTCCATGATCTGTCCCTCTACTCCCTGGCGCGTGGCCCGATCCGAGGCCGTGGTTGCGCCGACCAGCACTTCTACGACCTTTTCGAGGTACGGTGGGCCTCAAACTCGCGCTCCCACACGGCACGACCCGGGCACACACGCTGCGCTCTTGCCAGGCCGAACGGGCCAAACTTCCACCTAGCGGTCCGGAGCTTGCATTCTCGCCGGAAGCGCAGAGGATTGAACGATGGCCGGCGGTCCGGGCCCGTCGATTCGGGAAGGTGAAGTCCTCGCGGCGAAATATCGCCTGGAGCGCGAGCTCGGGCGTGGCGCGATGGGCACGGTCTGGTCCGCGATGCACCTCACGCTCGAGCAACGCGTTGCCATCAAGTTCATCGGCGCGGAGTTCGCGGACTCGGTCGAGGCCCGGCTGCGATTCCGCACCGAGGCCCGCGCCGCCGCGCACCTGAAGTCCCGCTACGTTGTCCAGGTCTACGACGACGGCGAGACGCACGAGGGCACGCCCTACATCGTGATGCAGTACCTCGAGGGCGAGACCCTCGAGCAGCGGCTCGAGCGCGAGGGCTCGATCCCACTCTTCGACGCGGTGCGGATCACCGGCCACGTCGCGCGAGCCCTGCGGCGGGCACACGCGCGCGGCATCGTCCACCGCGATCTGAAGCCGGGCAACATCCACCTCTCGCGCAGCGACGAGGACGAACACGGCTGGGTCGCCAAGGTGCTCGATTTCGGCGTCGCCAAGGCGGAGGGCCTGGGCGAAGCCGCCACCACCAAGCCGGGCGCCATGCTCGGGACGCCGCTGTTCATGAGCCCGGAGCAGGTGCAGCGCGCGAGCTTCGTCGATCACCGCGCGGACATTTATTCGCTCGGGATGTGCTTTTACAACATGCTGACGGGGCGCTACGCCTTCGACAGCGAGTCGTTCGCCGAGGTGCTGGTGGCGATCTGCACCAAGCCGCTGCCGAGCCTCGCGCTTCAGTGTCCGGGTCTACCGCCGGAGGTCGTGGGCTGGTTCGAGCGCTGCTGCGCCCGCGACCCGAACGCGCGCTTTCAAAGCGCCGACGAGGCGTTCACGGCGCTGCGTGCAGCGGCCGAACGCGCGGTACCGGCCGGCGATCACGACG
>JALYWZ010000355.1 GCA_030852505.1 Myxococcota bacterium
GAGCCGGCGAGGCCGACGCCGCGGCCGCGGCCCGCGCAGGGCGTACCGGACACGCCAGACTGAGTGTTTGGCGGCGGGTTGGTTTCAGTCGCAGTTCTCGAACACGAACTCGCCGTCCGCCCGACAGACGTCGCCCGGTGGCTGCGTCACCTGTGCGCAATCGAACTTTGCCCAGACGGCCCCCGGCTGGATCTGGGGGCCCGCGCTGGTCACAATTGCCGTTAGCGTGCAGGGCAGCGTCGCGGGTGAAGACAGCTGGCCGTTCGCCTCGGGGATGTAGACGCCAATGCTGCCGCTTCCGTTGCCAGTCGCGTCGATTTGCCCGCTCACGCTGAAGGAAATCGGACTCTTTGCAGCCGTCGCGGCCACCGTGAAGCTCGGGCCACCCGAAACCAAGCAGCTGGCGGTCACGCCTTTTTCTCCATCGAACAAGGGGGAGCCCTTGCCGGCGGCCGCCATGCTGTCCGGTGGCGGCTCGCCAATGCCCGCTGTCACGCCCTGGGGAACGGCGCACGCGGCGGTACCAAAAACGTGCATGCGAACGCCGGCCTTGTGAACAGCCGGCACGGGCGAGCCGTCCTCCTCGCCGCACGTGTCGTCGGCCCCGCACTCGAGCGTTCCGTCGCAGGTTCCGTTGCCGTAGCAGGCGCAGCCCTCGGAGCCGTCCGGGCAGGTGGGCTCCTGCTCGTCTTTTCCCATCTCGTCCGCGTCCGACCCCAAGCTGTCGCTCCCGCAACCGACGACTGCCACCAGAATCAATATCAGCGCTCCAAACACTCCCATCCTTCGACGCTATCCGGAAAGGCCTGCCAACGCGAGGTGAGAATCGTGGGAGCTCACTCGAGGATCAGCCAGACATGATCGAAACCGCCCGTGGGCGCGCTGGCGCGCTCGGGTTCTCGCTCCGCCAGGCGAAGCTTGGAAGTGTTCTCCAACAGCGCGGCGAGCGTGACGCGGAGCTGCGCTGTAGCGAGGCCCCGGCCCGGGCAAACGTGCGGGCCAATTCCATAAACCAGGTTGTGGGGCGCGTTTTCCTTCGGCCGGAACTCGTGCGCAGCAGCGAAGCCGCGCGGATCGCGGTTTGCGGAGGTCCAGTTGAGGAACACCCTCGCGCCTGCCGGAATCACGCCGTCGCCGAGCTCGAAGGCGGTTGCGGCGACACGCCGATTCCACAGGAAGGGGTCGTCGAGTCGCAGGCACTCGTCAATCGCTTCGTCGAGCGAGCCCTCGTCCGAGAGCCGCGCGCGAAGCCAGCGCTGGAGCTCCGCATCTCCTGCAACCCGATGGAGCACGACGCCCGCGCAGGCCGCGATGGTCCCGAGGTCGCCCGCCGTCCAATTCCGCAGAATCGAGATCGCCTCCGCCTGCGTGAGCGCGCGGCGACCGGCGGGCACGGCCGGGTCTTCGACCGTCGAATGCAGCAGCTCCGACGTGACGTCGCTGGCCTCCGTGCCCTGGCGGATCCGCAGCTGCTCTGCGACGAGAGAGTCGAATCGCTCCGCGGCGCGGGCGCGCAGCGACGGATCGCTGCCGCGCTGGGCCGCACGGTAATCGGCCATCCACGCGAGCAGCACCGGCTCGAGCGAGCTCGGCCAGCCGAGCCACTCACATTGGAAGCGCACCGCGAGCGGCGCGCCGATGTCCGAGACCGCGTCGACCGGGGTCCCCCGGCCGAGACCCGACGACAGCGCTTCGGCGAGCGCGCGAAAGCGAGGTGACAGAGCCAGAACCCGCCCCGCGTCGAAGAAGCGGTCGACCAGTGCTCGGAACCTCCGGTGCTCGTCGCCGTCGAGCCCGTTCGGGATCTGGAGGCGCGAAGAGACGTGATTCGAAAGCGCCTCGGGTGCGAGGGCGCACCGGCGAACTTCCTCGTGCCCGGTGACGAGCCAGCTTCCGTCGCGGCGCCGGACCAGCGGACAGCGATCGCGCAGCTGGTCGTAGGCTCGGCGCGGATCGGCCACGTACAGCGGGTCGTCCCAGTCCACGTCGTCGCCAGGTTCGTTCGCGCCGAAGTGCATCTCCTGCCCCTTCGCAGCGCCAGCCACTGCGAGACCCGAGTCTCTCGCGTCCCGCAGGAGCTCGTCAAGCGAGGACGTGTCCGTCGCCGAGCTCGAGCCCATCCTGCAATGCGCGAAAGAGCGTTGGGGCGATAATCTCCAGAGAACGCGGTTGGCACATCGCGAGATGGGTCGCGTCGATCGAGAGTTGCTCGAAGCGGCCGCCCACGTACTTCAGCCACAGCTCTGGATCCGGAGCGTCTCTGGCGCGGCGTCCGGCGCCAAAGAACAGCACGTCACCGGGGAACAGCGGGTGCGCGGCGGTCCGATAGGTACGCATCGCATGCAGCGCAACCTCGACCATGCGCCGCAAGCTCGCCTCGTCGAAGGCGGAGAGCGAGCTACCCGGACGTTGCACGCGCTCGAGCAACTCGGCCTTCGAGTAGCGCGAGCCGTCCGCACGAAAAGCAGACGCATCGATGTCGTCGAGCAGTGACACGATCGCGTCTTCTTCGGTCGGCTCCGGAACGTCGCGCCATGCGTCCGCGGGATAGGCGTCGAGCAGCGCGAGCAGCGACACAGTCTCTCCCCGCGCGACGAGTGCTGCCGCCAGCGCATGGGCGATGCCGCCACCGGAGGACCAGCCGAGCAATCGATACGGGCCTCGCGGCTGCCGCGCCCGGATCGTGGCCAGGTACTCGGCGACGAGCGCGTCGAACGAGGCCGGCAGCGCGCCCGTTAGCCCAGGTGCCTGTAACGCTTCGATCGCCACCCGAGGCAAATGAACGGCCAAGCCGAAGTAGCACCAGGCGAGCCCGTCTGCGGGGTGGATGCAGAACAGCGGTGGCCCGTCTCCATCCTGAAGGGTGATACGATGCGCGAGCGGATCCTCGGCTCTTCGCTCGCTGAAGCTCGGAGGCAAGCTGAGAGCGCGGGCCAGCGCCGATGCGGTCCGCTGCTGGAACACGAGGGACAGCGGAACGGCGCGGCCGAACGCCTGCGAGAGGCGTTGACCGAGCGCGAGGGCGAGCAGCGAATGCCCTCCGAGCGCGAAGAAATCGGCGCCGGGGTCGGCTACGGCCGAGCCAAGCACTTCGCCGAACAGCCGCAACACGCAGCGTTCGGCCTGCGAAGTCCGTCCCGTCCTGGCTGCACGCTCGGGCTCGGGCTCGGGCTCGACGAGCCGGCGGAGCGCTGCGCGATCGAGCTTGCCGCTGGCGTCACGCGGCAGCCGCTCGAGCCGGATAAAGCGCCGAGGCACGGCTTGCGCCGGGAACCGACGCAGCAGCGCGTCGCGCAGGGCGTCGGGTGAGAGTTGAGCGCCAGTCACGAAGGCTTCGAGGCTCTTGGGCTGGGCTCCGCCGCGAGCCACGACGGCGGCCTCGGTCACGCCCTCGAGCTCGAGCAAGGCGCCCTCGAGCTCGAGTGGGTTCACCCGGTGACCGCTGATCTTCAGCTCATCGTCGTTACGGCCCGTGTAGACGAGCTGCCCGTCGGCGCGCACGCGGACGCGATCGCCCGTGAGGTAGCCGCGCGGACGCCCCACCACGCGCTGGAGCTCGACGAAGCGCCGGGCTGTGAGCTCCGGCTTGCCGAGGTAACCGCGCGCGAGCGCCGGACCGAGCACGCACAGTTCTCCCTCGCCGCCCTGCTGGACGGGAGCCAACTCTCCGTCGAGCACCAGCACCGTGTATCCCGGCAGCGGCAAACCAATCGGAACGTTCGGGCCGTCCAGCGCGACCGCAGCGGGACCAGCCAGCTCCGCAACCGTCGCGACCACGGTGGTCTCGGTTGGTCCGTAGGTGTTGAGCAAGACCACCTGTGAGCCTGCACGTGCGCGAAACGCTCGGACGCGCTCTGCCGCGGCCGCCTCGCCACCGATGATCACGAGGCGCACGCGCTCCGGCAGAGCCGCGCCAGATTCGAGCAGCGGCACGAGCTCGTGGAAGAAGGCCGTAGGCAGATCGAGGACCGTAACTCCGAGGCGCTCGCAAGCCCCTAGGAAGCCGGAAAGCGACTCCAGCATGGCCTGAGTGCGCAGCACGAGCGTTGCGCCGGTCGTCAGAGAAATCAGGATTTCCTCGACGCTCGCGTCGAACTGGAGCGGCGCAAACTGAAGGACGCGGTCCCGCGGTTCGATCGCGTAGCGCTCGACCGCGGCAGCGACGAAGCTCGCCAGAGCGCGGCGGTCGATCTGAACGCCGTTCGGCCGCCCCGTGGAACCCGAGGTGTAGATGACGTAGGCAAGGGCGCTATCGGGCACGTCCGCCGGCGCTTGGAGCCGACCCGCGGCAGCGTCGTCGTCGCTGTCATCCGGGTCGAGGACGGCGCGTTTGCCGGCCAGGGCCGCCTGCTCGGGCCGGCAGATGACCAGCGTGGGCCGAGCGTCCTCGAGCACCAGCTCGATGCGTTCGCGGGGACCTTCGGGATCGAGCGGAACGTAGGCGCCGCCGGCCCAGAGCACCGCCAACTGAGCCACGACGGCGGCCGGGCTCCGCGGCAGCAGCACCGCGACCCGGCTCTCTGCCGTGACTCCCATTCGCGAAAGCCGCGCCGCGAGTCGCTGCACGGCTTCGAGCAAGGACGCATAGTCGAGCGCGAGCGCGCCCTGTTCGAGGGCAATTCGCCGCGGAAAAGCCGCCGCTGCATGGCGGAAGCGCTCGAGCACGGGGATCGCGTCCAGCACCGGCGCGCTGAACGGCGGCGAACCACTACCCGGACCCGCCGCCAAGAGCACCGTCTCGGGCGCGTCGAGCAGCGCCTCGATCCCACGCGGCAGCTCCTCGGCTAAAGCACGCAGCTGCTCCGGAGTGCGGCTGTTCGGATTTGCTTCGATGTCGAACGCGAGCGCGCCCGCAGCGGGCAGCAGCGTGATCGCCAGATCTTCGACCGGCCCGCGAGAGACCGAGCGCACGCGGGCGACGGCACTGCCGAACCGGGCTGGCGCCTCGAACGGCAGCAGGTTCACGACGGGGCCGAACAGCCTTCGCTGCTTCCCTTGGATACCTAGGGCTCGCTTCAGCTCTTCGTAGCGGTAGCGCTGGTGAACGCGGGCCGCGCGCAACTCGACCGCGAGCCGACGCGCGAAGTCCGAGAAGCGTTCGCCGACGCCGAGCTCGGCGTGCAGCGGAACGATGTTCATCATCATACAGGGGGTCGTCGCAGCCACGGAGCCGAGCCGGCTAGTCACGGGGATCCCGAGCGCGCCCGGCTCCCGGAGAACGGCAGCGACCGCCGCGAGCAGCCAGGCGGGCCAGTCCACGCGGGCCGCGGCGGCGAGTGTCTGGAGCCGCGCGAGCGTTCCGGGAGAGAACGAGCCCTCCACCCTCGCGCAGATCCGCGTGAGCGGCTGCGCTGGCGCCGGCTCGGCGCGCAGAGCGGCGTGCCGTTGCAGGAAGAAGCGTCGATCGCTCTGGAAGGCTTCGGACGTGCGGTAAGCGGATTCCTCCGCTGCGAGCGCGGCGAGGGAAACCATACCGGAGGCGCGGACTTTCCGCCCGTGCTGCTCCGCCTCGAACCAGTCCGCCACCCGCCGTCTCAGCAAGTGATACGCGTAGCCGTCGAACGCGACGTGGTGCACGCGCAGGTACCACTCGAGATGCTCCGGGCCGAGGCGAAGCAGGGCCGTGCGGAACAGCGGACCGCTCTCGAGGTCGACCCGAGCGCGGAGGTCTCGTTCCATGAACTCGCGCGCGG
>JALYWZ010000356.1 GCA_030852505.1 Myxococcota bacterium
GCGTCGCGGCGCCGAGCCCGAGCACGGCGAGCGGTCCGAAAAGCAGGGCCAGCCAGAACCCGGGGCGATCGGCGAGGTGGCGCACCGGTTCGACGCCTTCGCCGAGCTCGGCGCGGGCCGGCAACAAGCCCCGCAGCGGATCGGCTTCCTGGGGCGGTGTCGGGCGCGTGGCCTTGTTGGGGTCGGGTTTGACCTGGATCTTTCCGAGCGCCGCGCGCGTCACCTCGTACCGGCGCTTGGCGGGGTCGTAATACGAGAGCGCGATCTCGCCGAGATCGACGCTGCCCACGCGGTCCACCTTCACGACGTAGTTGAACGTGCGGTAACCCTGGACCTTGCCCTCGATGGCCTCGAGGTGCTCGCTCTTGGCCGGCTCGGCCCATTCCACGCCGTTTTGTCCCGGTAGCGGCAAACTCGCGGGCACGTTGCCGGTGCCCTCGAGCTTCACGGCGACCGAGACGGCCGCACCTTCGGTGATCGTTCGCGGTTCGACGCTGGCGCTGACCTGGAAGCGCCCGACGTCGCCGAGGCGGTAGCCGGCAGGCCGCCCCTCGAGCGGTGGATCGCGGACGATGATCGTGATCGGCTGGCTCTCGCGCTTGAGGCCGACTCCCTTGCGCGGATCGCCGTAGTTGCGGCCCAAAAATTCGAAGCTTGCGGATCCGATCTTGAGCGAGCCGGTCCGTAGAGGAAACAACACCCAGGAGTTGACGCGCTTGGCGACGAAGTGGTTGCCGCCGATCGGCACGATGTAGCCGCGCGAGTCGTCCTTCGAGTCGTAGGCGATGAAGCCGTCGCGGCTGGGCTCCGTGGACTGGATGCCCTGGTAGTCACCCCTGCCGCCGTACGCGATCACATCGACGCGCAGCCCTTCGCCGAGCACCACCTCGGTCGGCTTGGCTTTGGTGACGACGAAGGCGAGCGGATCCTTGGCGCGGTCGAGCGCGTATTCCGGCGGAAATTGCGGCAGCTCCGGTTCGAGCTCGGGGCCTCCGGGAAAGCCGGGAAACGCGGGAGCGCCGGGCATGCCGAAGAAATCGAAGGGAAAGCCCAAGCCACCGCCGCGCGGCTTCGACCCCTGGGGCAGGACCTCGACCGGCACGACGTTGCCGCGCGTGGGTTTGCCATCGACCTCGATCGTGGGCGGACCGATCCGATAACTGCCGGGCTTCGACGCGACCAGCGTCCAGCTCGCGGTGTAGCTGACGCTCTTCTGCATGCGGCCGTTGAAGAACATCACGCTGGTCTGCGGCATCAACCCGCGGCCGCGCACCGTCAGCCCTGGAGGAGCGGTCAGGTTCGGGTTCTGGACGTCGCCGGCCGGGTCCTTGACCTCGAGCTCGATCCGGAAGGGCTCGCCGACCTCGACGCGCTGCGAGCTGACGCGCGTCTCGAGCCTGGCTTGGGCGTGCGCCGGGGCCGCTGCGATCAGGCAAGCGGCGCCGAGCGAGGCCTCGAGCAGCCGCCTCATTTGTCCTCCATGCCCGGGACGCGGCCGGTGAGCGCGCGGTTCTTGGCGTCGTGCTCCTGCACCGTCGGCGCTTGCTCGAGCTGCTCGAGGATCCGCTCGTCCTGGTTGCTCGAGGGAGGTTCTTGGGCTTGCTGGGGAGGCGGAGCGCCGCCGTCTTGCTCCGGCTGTTCCTGCTGCTCCGGCTGCTTCTGGTCCCCGGCGTTTTCCTGCTCGGGGCCGGCGTCGGGTCGCTGTTCGGGCGCACCGCCGTCTTGCTGATCTTCTTGCTTGTCCTGCTTGTCCTGATTCTGATCCTGCTGCTGGTCTTGATTCTGATCCCCGGCGTCGGGCGGTGGCTGGTCCTTCTTCTTGTCTTCCTCTTCCTGAATGCGACGGAGCGCGATCGAGCGGTTGTGTGCCGCGTCGCGCCCGAGCGTGTCGCCCGCGTCCGCCTCGAGCCCGGGCAAGAGCTTCAGCGCGGCGTCGTAGCTCTGGACCGCGGTCTTATAGTCCTTGCGCAAGAAATCGAGGTTGCCGGCGAGGTAGAGCGCGCGGGCGCGCAGGTCCGGCGCGAACGTGGGGTCGCCGGCAAAGCTGCGCACGATGCGCAGCGCGCAGTCGACCTCTGCCGAGCGCTTGCCGAGGAGCTCGTCCGCCGCCGGATCGCTGCCGCCGTCCGGCAGCGGCGCGTCGTCTTCTTCTCCGAACCGCTTGCCGTACTTCTCGGCGAGCTGGAACAGCCCGAGGCCGAGGTCGAAGCTCGCGTTCGGCCGCTCGCGCACCGAGTCCGGCACGCCGATCTCGCCGCCTTCGCACTTGCCGGTCGATAGGTACTGCTGGAGCAGCGTGACGGCCGCGCCCGCGTCGCCCGCGTCGAAGGCGGCGATTGCGTTTTCCACCGGGGGGGCCTTGCGCTCGAACAAGGACGAGCGCTGCTTGGAGCAGCCCGCGAGCAACAACGACAGCAAGAGGAGCCCGATCGTCGCAGCTTCCGCCGCCTTGACGCGCCCCTTCTTGCGCCGCTTCTTGGCGGGCGGCGGCAGCGCCGTGGCCTTTTCCCGCGGCGGCGTCTCGTTCACGAAGGTCTCGATCAACAGCAGCAACAGCGCGGCGAGCAACGGGTAGTGGTACACGTCCGCGTACACGGTCTCGACGCGCTCGGAGAGCTCCTCCGTCATCAGACCGCGAAGCCTGGCCGCGATCACCTCGATGCCGGTCTTGCCGCCTTCGCTGCGGACGATCTGCCCGCCGCTCGAGCTCGCGATCTGCGTGAGCTGCTCTTCTCCGGCGGCGCTGAGCGAGGTGGTGAGCGGCGCGCCGCTCTCGTCTTTGCGGATGCCGGTGGGGCGCCCCAGCTCGTCGACCTCGGGGATCGGCTCCGGCGTGCGCCCGCCGACCTGCACCACGAAGATCGAGATCTCGTCCGCGGCGGCGGATTTCGCGACGCTGACGGGATCCCCTTCCAGATCTTCGCCGTCGGTGACGAGCAGGATCACCTTCTTGTGCTTCTTCGAGAGCGGGTCGCGAGCGAAGGAGTCGCGCGCGGCCTCCAGCGCTCGCGCGATCGCGGTGCCGCCGACTGGCATGTCGTTCGGCGTGAGCTGCCGGAAAAACTGGGCGATCGCGGCGCCGTCGCTGGTGAGCGGAAAGCTCATCGGTTGGCCGGCGAAGGCGACCGCGCCGAAGCGCGCGCCGGGCAAATCCTGAATCAGCCGCGCGACCTCGGTCTTGGCGCGCAGCGTGCGCGACGGAGAAACATCGCGCGCGTGCATGCTCTTCGAGTAGTCGAGCACCACCACCACGTCCAAGTTGGTGGCCGGGATCAACCGCGTGCCGCGCCCGTACTCCGGCCTCGCCAGCGCCAGGAACGCGAGCCCGACGGCGCCCACCACGAGGCCCGCTTTCAGGGCTCGGCGACCGCCGGGGCGGCCCGTGACGAGCTTCAGCACCAGCGCCTCGTCGCCGAAGCGACGCACCGCGCGGACCAGGAGGAAGCCGCCCGCGACGAACAACACGGCCACGACCAGTGAAAGGGCCGTACCGAACAACCAGAACGGATCGGCGAACCTCACGGGAACCTCCGCTGGACGAGCGAGCGCAACAGCGCATCGACCGCGAGCAGCAGCACGCCCGGCAACAAGAAGAACCCGTACAGCTCCTCGTAGTGCGACGAGCTCGCCTCGAGCTTGGTCTTCTCGAGCCGGTTCAGCACGTCGTGGAAGCTGGCCTGGAGCGAGGTCGCGTCGGTGGCGACGTAGGTCGCGCCGCCCGTGGTCTGCGCGAGCTCCTTCAAGAGCTTGGGGTTCACCGGGAACCGCGTCTGCACGTAGCGCGGCTGCCCGAAGAAATTCGTGCCGTCCTGGACCTCGGCGATCTCGCCCTGGCCGATCTGCACCGTGTAGAGCTTGACGCCCGAGCTCTTGGCGAGGTGCGCGGCGTACTCGGGCGCGATCCGCCCGCCGTTGTTGTCGCCGTCGGTGAGCAGGATGATCGCCTTGCTCTTGGCGGTGCTGCGCCGCAAGCGCGCGACCGCCACGCCGACGCCGTCGCCGATCGCCGTGCCGCCCTCGTCGATCAGCTTGAGCTCCATCCGGCTGACGAGCACGTCGAGCAGGTGATAGTCGAGCGTCGGCGGCGACAGCACGTAGGCGCTCTTGCCGAACACCACCACGCCGATCCGGTCGCTCTTCCGGCGCGAGATGAAGTCGCGGATCACGCCCTTGGCGGCGTCGAGCCGGGTCGGGCGCACGCCCGGCGGCGGCTCGGGGATGTACCGCTTCAGATCCTCCGGGACGTTGGCCATCGCGGCCTGCATCGAGCCCGACATGTCGAGCACGACGACCATGTCGATGCCTTCTTGATCGGTCGTCTCGGCGCGCAAGGTGTTGACGGGCCGCGCCAGCGCCAGCACCAGCAAGCCGAACGCCACGCTGCGGATCACGCCCGGCAGATCGCGGATCCACACCCGGAAGCCGGAAGGCCCGCGCGCGAGGCCGGTCAAGCTGCCGATCCGGATCCGCGGGATGCGTCGATCTTCACCCCAGGTGCCGCGCCAGAGCAGGGCCGGCACGAGCAACAGTGCGAGCAGGTACCAGCGAGCTTCGTAGCGCGCGACGCCGAGCTCCTGGCCGCGTGCCAGGAGCGGATAGGCGAGCCCGATCGCCAGCACGGCGAGCACGAAACCCAACACCGTCAGCGCGCGGCCGACTCCGGAGCGCCCGGTCATGGCTCCTCCTTGGCGGGCTCGGGCTCGTCGGGGGGCTTCGGGAACGGCTCGATCTCGCTCGGGCGCGTCTTGTTGACGATGCCTTCGGCCCGCGCGATCGCGGCCAGGCAGTCCTGCTCGTTCGGCGTGCTCTTCGCGAACTTCACGAGGTCGGCGTCCTGCATGAAGCCTTGCACATCGACCCAGGTATCCATGTGGACGGCCATCTTCTTGAGCGCGGTCAGCGCTTCGCGCGTCGTGCTCTCGAGCCCGTCGAAGCCGTAACGGTCACCGAGGTACACGCGCAAGATGTCGCTGGTCCGGTCGTAGAGCTCGGCAAAGCGCTCGTGGCGTGCGAGCCCGGAGTGACGGAGGTCGTGCAGCGCTTCGAGCGCTACCTCCCACGGGGGGCGCGGCGGCGGGGGCGGGGGGCCCTGCTTCGGACGCTTCAACCAGCGCCCGATCAAGAACGCCGAGATCGCGCCGACGGCGAGCGCGATCAAGACCGCGTAGGTGATCTGCTTGGCCAGAGTCCACTCTTCCAGCTGGGAAAGCGGTGGCGGGTTCGGCTTCGGTTTCGGGTTCGGATCGTTGGCGATCGGATCCTCGACCGTGACCTCGTGCGCCGCGGTGCACACGGTCATGACCTCGCCGCTGGCGCGCGCGATCGTGATCGGTAGCGGCGGCAGCGTGAGCTGGTTCCGGCCGGGCTTCGAAGGCAGCGGGACCAGGAACAACTTCACCCGCGTCGTGGCGGGATCCTTGGTGACGTTGCGCTCGATCACCGGCGCGACGCCGCCCTTCGGATCGGGCAAGAAGAACTGCGACGCTTCGAGCACCTTGAGCTCGTCGGCGGCGGCCTCGAACCGAAAACCGCCCGGCAGCACCGTCTCGCCCGCGCCGTGCTCGACGCTGATCTCGAAGGCGTAGGCGTGGCCGCTAGTGGCCTTCGCGGGAGCTTTTTCCGTGAGCTTCGGGCGCGGCTTGCCTTCGGGCCAGCGCTCCACGCACAGCGACGCGGGCTTCTCCGGCGC
>JALYWZ010001113.1 GCA_030852505.1 Myxococcota bacterium
CGAGGGCGGCCAAGAGCGGGGACAACGCGGGCTTCGGCAACACCACTCGGTGATCGGGCGCGGCGTCCAGCAAGCCGGTGATCAGAATCTCGCGTTCGGAAGGCCGCATGCCGACGACCCAGCGCGTGCCGGCCGAGGGCTCCCAGCGCGGGTGGCGGCTGGCGACGATCGGCAACAACCACAATTTGTGTTGAGGCGGCGGGTTCTCGGTGTCCCATTCGAGCGTGTCCCCGCCCCACGGGTCGGCCGCACAGGCAGGCCGCCGAAAGGCGCAGAGCGCATTCACCAACATGCAGCCGAACGCGCCCGCCATCAGGAACGCACCGCCCGTGGCCAGCAAGTTGAGCCGGTTCCAGCCGAGGTTCGGCAGGTACGTGTAAACGCGGCGCGGCATGCCGTGCAAACCGAGCTGGTGCAAGGGAAAGAACGTCAGGTTGAAGCCGACGAACAGCATGCCGAAGCCGAGCTTGCCGAGCCGCTCGCTCAAGGCTCTGCCCGTGAGCTTGGGAAACCAATAATGCAGCCCGCCGAGCAGCGGAAAGACCGCGCCGCCGATCAGCACGTAGTGGAAGTGCGCGACCACGAAGTAGGTGTCGTGCAGCTGCGTGTCGAGCGGCACCGAGGCGAGCATCACGCCGCTCAGCCCGCCCATCACGAAGATCGCGAAGAACCCGAGCACGAACCAGAGCGGCGTGTCGAAGCGGCAGCGCCCCGTCCAGAGCGTCGCGATCCAACAGAAGATCTGCACGCCGGTGGGGACGGCGATCACCATGCTGGCGGCGCTGAAAAAGTTCTGTCCGAGCTCCGGCAGCCCGGTCGTGAACATGTGGTGGACCCAAAGCCCGAACGCGAGCATGCCGATCGCGACCATCGCCAACACCATCGCCGTGTAGCCGAAGATCGCGCGTCGCGAGAAGGTGACGACGATCGCCGACACGGTGCCGAGCGCGGGCAGGAAGATGATGTACACCTCGGGGTGACCGAAGAACCAGAACAGGTGCTGCCAGAGCAGCACGTCGCCGTTCGCCGAGGCGTTGAAGAAATGCGTGCCGACCAGGCGATCGAGCGCCAAGAGCGCGCTCGCCACCATCACCGACGGCATCGCGAACACGACCATGAACGACGTGACCAGCTGCGCCCACACGAACAGCGGCATGCGGTCGAGGGACATGCCCGGCGCGCGGTGCTTCAGGATCGTCACGATCACGCTGACCGCCGTTCCGAGCGACGAGAGCTCCGTGAAGGTGACGAGCTGCGCCCACACGTCCACGCGCTTGCCGGGAGCAAACTCCGGCCCGGACAGCGGCGCGTACGCCGTCCAGCCCGTATCCGGGCTCATGTTCAGCGCGAAGCTCGTATAGAAGAAGATCCCGCCGAACAGGAACATGTAATAGGAATAGGCGTTGAGACGCGGAAACGCGGCGTCGCGCGTCCCGATCATCAACGGCACGAGGCACAGCCCGAGCCCCTGCATCACCGGGACGGCGAACAGGAACATCATCGTGCTGCCGTGGGCGGTGAACAGCCGATTGTAGGCGTCTGGACCGAGAAACTGGTTCTCGGGGAAGGCCAGCTGCACACGCATCAACAAGGCCAGCACGCCCCCGATCACCAGGAAACACAGCGCCGTCACCAGATAGCGGCGGCCGATCCGGAAATGGTCGACGGTGGAGAGAAAGCCGCGCAGCCCCCCGGGGTCGTGCCAGCTTTCCACAATCTGAGCGCGGTCCTCGGTTGAAAGCAGCGCTTCCGGCGTCATTTTAGGCCTTCCAGGTAGGCGAGCAGCGCGTCCAGGTCCGGCTTCGTGAACCCGTTCGGCGGCATGTGATTACCGAGCTTCGCCGCCTGCGGATCCCGGAGCCACGCGGAGAGCTCGGCGCGCGTGTTGGGGAGGGTGGCCGCGGCCAGGCTGGTGCGGCTCCCGAGGTGCGTCAGATCCGGTCCGTTGCCGGACGACGCCGTGGTGCCGGTGATCGCGTGGCAGAGCGGGCAGCTCGCGGAAGCGAACACGCGCGCGCCGTGGCGCTCGAGCTCGGTTTCGGGCGCGCGCGCGGGAGCGC
>JALYWZ010000357.1 GCA_030852505.1 Myxococcota bacterium
GTCACTGAGCGGGCTCGGTGGCTCGACCACCGACGCCGCGCTGCTCGCCGAACGCGAAAAGGCCGCGCCGCCGCCGCCACGGGCGAACGCCGAGACCGACATCTACGCGAGCGACTGGTGGACCCACGCGCGCCCGATCATCGAGATCCACGGCTACTTCCGGATGCGGGCCGAGCTGTTCCACCACTTCTCGCTCGGCCGCGTCGATCCGCCGAACGAAGCGCTCTGGCCGCGCCCCGCGGACAATCAGTACACCTGGGCCGGCGGCGCCGGCAGCAGCACCCGGGACACCAGCATCGTTCAGTGCACGGAGGACGAGGCGGGGAGCGGCAGCAGCACCAGCACCAACGCCAACGACCTCGTGGGCTGCAAGAACGGCACCCAGTCGAGCGCCAACATCCGGCTGCGCCTGAACCCGGAGATCCACATCTCCGACAATCTGCGGGTGATGACGCAGGTCGATCTGCTCGACAATCTGGTGCTCGGCTCCACGCCGCGCGGCTACGCCAACGCCCCGAGCGCGAACGGCTTCATGACGGCGCCGCGCGACGCCTACTCACCGATCGGCTTCGAGGACGACACCACGAGCCCGCCCCGCTCCGGCATCAACTCGCTGAACGACAGCGTGTCCGTCAAGCGCGCCTGGGGCGAGTACGCCACCCCCGTGGGTGAAGTACGCTTCGGCCGCATGCCCTGGAACTGGGGCCTCGGCATGGTCTACCACTCGGGCGACGGCCACGACGACGACTACCAGTCGACCATCGATCGCCTGCAGTTCGTGACCAGCATCAAGCCGCTGGAGCTCTACATCAGCGGCGCCTGGGATTTCCCGAACGAAGGCGCGACCAGCGCGAACCTCGGCATCCCCCGCGATCAGGCCTACGACGTGGCGCAGCTCGACGACGTCGATCAGTACGTGGTCAGCGTCGCGCGCCAGAAGAGCCGCGAGCTCACGAAGCTCGCTTTGAGCCGCGGCGACGTGGTGATCAACGGCGGCGTGCAGCTCACCTACCGAAAGCAGCTGCTAGCCAACGACGGCAGCGGTGAGGATTGTGACGATGGCGGAGCAACGCTCGGCTGCGCTCCCGGACAGCTCACTGGGCGCTTCGTGCGCCGCAACGCCAACTACTGGCTGCCCGATCTGTGGCTGCAGATCCTCTACAAGCAGTTCCGCTTCGAGCTCGAAGTGGCCAGCGTGCAGGGCTCGATCGAAAACACGACCAACGACCGCGGGGTCGTGGACGACTACAACATCCGTGAGTGGGGCTACGCTGCCGAGATCGAGCAGCGCGTCGCCGAAGATCGCCTGCGCCTGAACTTCAGCACCGGCTGGGCTTCGGGCGACGCCGACGTCGACGGTCTCACGCCGGGCTCGGGCGGCCTCCCGGATCAGCACGGCGACGACACGATCTCGACCTTCCGCTTCAACCCGAGCTACCGCGTCGATCTGATCTTGCACCGCAACCTGCTGACGCGCGTCCAGGGCACCTACTACTTCCGCCCGAATCTGAGCTACGACTTCCTGCGCGAGCCGACCGGGCAGCGCCTCGGCGGCGGCGTGGCGGCGATCTGGTCGCGCGCCAGTCAGTTCATCCAGTCGCCGGGCCACGAGCGCGACCTCGGCATCGAGTTCGACGCGCAGCTCTACTTCCAGTCGAAGGACGGCGCGCTCAACGACGACCCGCTGAACATGGGCGGCTTCTTCGCCAAGCTCGAGTACGGCGTGCTCTTCCCGATGGGTGGCCTCGGCTACCCCGACGTCAAGGCCAACACGATCCAGAACACGATCGGCCGCGCCAGCGCCACCGAGATCCAGACCGCGCAGATCGTGCGGCTGTACCTCGGCGCCATGTTCTGACCGGAATTTTCCGAGAAATTCCCCGAATTCCGGCGCTCACGCGCGGCGCCGCCGCGGGCTATGCTTCGCCCATGCGCTACTGGCTCGTGCTCCTCTTCGGATTGCTCCCTGCGTGCGGGGATGATTCGGGCAGCGATCCCGAGCCGGTGCGGCCAGACACGACGCCTTCGAGCTGCGACCCCGGCCCCGGCTATCGCGAGGACGGTGCTCCGCAACAGGTGGACCGCGTCGAGGCGCGCCTCGTCGATCTGGATGGCGAGCCCGTCGAGTCCGAGCTCGTGCAGGTGTGCGGGCTCGACCTCTGCACCAACGGTAAGAGTGGCCTCGACGGCCGCGTCAGCATGACGCTCGGACAGAAGTTCCTCGAGCCCGCGTTCAAGTTCGGCGAGGGCCGCGTCAGCGCGCGCTTCGCCCAGCTCTTGCCCGACGAGACCGAGCTCGACCTCGGCGAGGTGCGCACCGTGCGCTTGCCGGAGCTCTCCACGGCCGTGCCGCTCGTCGCGGGCGGCAGCGTCGCGTACGAGGGCTTCGAGCTCATGCTCGCGGGCGAGACCGAAATCGGCATCGATGGCCTGTCGTTCCGCACCGCGGAAGAGCGCGGGCTGCGCGCCGTCGCGGTGGCGATCGACGAGGCGCCCGATGTGGTCGCCGAGGGGCCGGGCCTCGAAATCGTCTGGGCGGCGACCCCCGTCGAGACGCGCTTTTGCCCGCCGGCCGCGCTGTCCGTGCCGAACAGCGAGAGCTGGGCGCCGGCTACGGCCGTCGAGGTGTACCTGCACGGCGTCGATATCACCGAGGAGTGGGCGCCCTACGGCGGCTGGGCGAAAATCTCCGAGGCGGTCGTGTCCGACGACGGCGAGCGCATCGAGACCACCGACCCCGGTCTGCCCGTGCTCGGCGTGCTCGGCTTGCGGCGGGCGGACTGAAACGCGGAACATGCGGGGCGCGCTGCTCTCCTTCGGGTTCGCCGCCCTCGCCTGCGGCAGCAACAAGCCCGAGCTCCCGAGCGGGCTGACCGCGCCCGTGAGCTGCGTCGCGCCCGGCTACCCCGATGGGCCGTACGGCACCGAGCCGGGCAGCGTGGTCCGGAATGCGTGCTTCCACGGCTTCGTCTCGCCGCACACGGCTCGGCTGGAAGAGGCCGAGCTCGAGCCGGTCACGCTCGCCGATTTTCACGATCCAGCGCGCGAAACGCCCGTCAAAGTGTTGCTCTTCAACACCGCCGCGCTGTGGTGCGTCGCTTGCCAGATCGAGCACCAGACGCTGCCCGGGCACTACGCCGAGCTCGCGCCGCGCGGCCTGCAGATCGTGACCGCGGTCTTTCAGGACGAGCGCTACGAACCGGCGGATTTCTCGGATCTGAAGGTCTGGATCGAGACCTTCCACAGCAACTTCCCGATCGTGCTCGATCCGGGTTACAGCTTCGGGCTGTACGCCTCGGCCGAGTCGGCGCCGCTGAACCTGGTCGTGGACCCGCAGACCATGACGATCCTCGACAAGTTCGTGGGCGACCAGCCTGCGGTGATGTGGCCGTATCTCGAGTCGCTGCTCGACGATTGAGAGATGGCGCGGCGGCTACCTTCGAGCGCGCTCGCGCTGTGCCTGGCCCTCTCCGCGCAGCCGAGCCCCGCGCTCGAGCCGCTCGGCAGCAGCGAGCGCCCGGTGCTGGTCGAGGTCACGGAAGCCAGCAGCCTCATCTACAACGCGGACAACCGCGATACCCGCTCGGGTGATGTCCCGAGCGTCGCCAACGACCACGCGGGCTTCGTCTACAACCGGCTCAACTTGTCGGCGAGCTCGGACCCGTTTCGCATCTCGCTCCGGCTCGACGGAGCCTGGTTCTTCGCATCGCCGAGCCCCGATTCGATCGCCGACGAGCTGGTCTCGCGCTCGGGCCTCGACGGCGACGCGCGCGACGAATTTTACCGGAACAAGGCCACCGAAGCCGGCATCGAGCTCTCGAACCGCTACCTCGACTGGCTGTATCCGGCGAAATACACGCTGAGCTACGCCACGCGCGCCTTCGAGCTCTCGCTCGGCGACACGACGGTGCAGCTCGGGCGCGGACTCGTGCTCAGCGTGCGCAAGGTGGACGAGCTCTCGAGCGACACCACCGTGCGCGGGGCGCGCCTCAACGCGCGCTTTGCCTCCGGCGCCACACGCTTGCGCCTGACGGCCGTCGGCGGGTCTCTGAACCCGCTCCGCCTCGACGAGGCCAGCGGCCGCTACCTCGGCACGCACTCCTCGGTGACGCCGGGCTTCGTCGCCGTCACCGAGGCCGGCATGCCGCGCGCCGTCGCCACCGATTTCGTGCCCGAAGCCGACGAGTGCGCGCGCTACGGCACGTGCAGCTACGCACCCGATCGCGTCGTCGCAGGCGGCGCCGAGGTCGAGCTCCCAGGGGTGAAGCTCGGCACGCAAGCCTCCTGGCTGCTCCGGCAACAGGCCCTCTCGCGCGACGTGGTTCGCTCCGCGGAGCGCATCCTCACGGCCAGCCAATCGCTCGAGCTCGTGCAGCTCGGCGAAGCCGGCAACGTGTACGTGGAAGCGGCGCTGCAGAAGCTCTCGCACGGCGAGGCCGCGAGCCGAGAGCCCGAGCTCGGCCACGCCGTCTACCTCGCCGCGAGCTGGGTCGACGACGCGTTCTCGGTGCTGGTCGAGGGCAAGCATTACCGGCGCTTCTTTCCGCTGCTCGCCAACGTCAGCACCTCGCGCGCCCGCGAGTTCTCGCTGCTCCAGTACAACGCGCCGCCGACTACCGAAGACCTCGTCAACGACACCCAGTTCGAGAACTTCAACACCTGCGTCAGCGGTGGTCGGATCCGCGGTGAGGCGCACCTCACCCGCAGCGACTCCGCCCGCGCCTGGCTCGGCCGCTATTCGACCTGGGCGGAGTCCGCCAGCAACACCGACTGCGAGATCCGCGAAGACTACGAGAACCGGATCTGGGACGCCGCGGTGGGCTTCGAGCATCGCTTTCCGGGAGGCAAGCTCGACGTCGCGGCTGGCACTCGCTTCGACGACGCGGGCCGCGAGCTCGACACGCCGTCCGGCGCGACCCACGTCTTTTACCGCGAAGAGAACCTGCGCTACACGGCGGCCTTCCCGCTCGGCGGCCCGTTCGCGCTCGAGCTCGACGGTGTCCACCGCCGCCGCCGTCAGACGCTGGGCGGCGATAGTAGCGGCGGAGCGTGGTTCGAGGGCCAGCACAGCGCGAGCGTCGAATGGGGCGATCGCCTCGCCGCGGGCGTCGGCTTCGAATACGACGACCACGCCACGGCCGAGACCTACTTCAACACCCAGTGGAGTTATCGCCCCACCGACGCACTGGTCTTCGGCCTGTTCCTCGGCCAGCGCCGCGGCGCGCTGCGCTGCGTGGGCGGCGTGTGTCGCATCTACCCGCCGTTCGAAGGCGCGCGACTCGACGCGACGTTGCGCTTTTAGCCTAACCCCCAATCAACCTGGCGCCCCTTGGCGTCGCCTTAGCGCCTCGGCGACGGAAAGCCGTCCGCGACGTAGCGGCCCACGGGGTGAGCGCCCCCACACGACACGCAAAGCCTTACCGGAGACGGGCGGCGTATTGACCCCCTGTCCATTCACAATTAGCGTCCGTGCAGGGCAAAACGTTGGAGCGCACATGCTTTCATTGAGATCTTCACTCCTCTGGTTGTTTATCGGTGGTGGGTTTGCGGTTGCTTGCGGCGATGACGACGGCGGTAGCGACCCCGCGCCGACGGGCGGCAAGGGCGGTGGTGGCGGCATTGCGGGCAGCGGCGGAGTCAGGACCGGCGGCGCGGGCGGCGCCCAGGGCGGAGCAAAGACCGGCGGGA
>JALYWZ010000358.1 GCA_030852505.1 Myxococcota bacterium
GGCCGACCCGGTGCGCTCGTCGCGCATCCTCCGCCGCGCTCGTCCGCTTCGCCCGCTCGCGGAGCCGCGGAGGCGCCGGCAGCGGTTGGCGGCGGAGCGGCGTTCGGAACCAGCTGTTCCAAGCTCCAGTCCTCGAAGGCCAACGCGCAGCTCGAGCCCTCGTCGCTCGTATCAGGACACGTTGCACGCGCGGAGACCTCTTGAAACCGCAGGAACCACCGAAAGGTCAGGCCGGCGTCCTCGGAGACCAACACGCCGAACTCGAGAGCGCTCAGCGCGCAGGCGTAGAGCCGGCCGCCACGTACGGCGAGGCAGCTGACCCGCGTGAGGTCTGCGCTGTCCAGCGGCTCGAAGCTCGCGCCGCCATCGCGAGACCGGTAGAGACCCGTGGCGGAGCCCGCCCAGACCTCCCCCGCTTCGCCGAGCGCGAGCGTGATGGGCCCCTGCGCGGTCAGTACGGCTCGAAACGTCTCGCCCGCGTCTTCGCTGAGCAAGAGCCGCTCGGGGGCAATGCCGTCGCGGCTCTCGGTGCGCACGAACAGCCGCGCAGGGTCGTCGGCATCCACGGCGAGCGCGTACGGGCGGAGCTCCGCGGGTTCGAGCTCGAGCAGGCGATCGGTGAAATGCCGCCCGCCGTCCTGAGACACCAGCACGTGGCCGCTCGACTGGTTTCCCTCGGTCGTGTTGGTCGAGACGTACACGCGCTGCGGATC
Source organism: Myxococcota bacterium (assembly GCA_030852505.1). Classification (GTDB taxonomy): domain Bacteria; phylum Myxococcota_A; class Polyangia; order Polyangiales; family Polyangiaceae; genus PMG-095. Next base: position 714 of record JALYWZ010000358.1, read on the forward strand.
CGAAGCGGCCGTCACGAGCGCGGTCGGCGCCGTGCCCACCGCTGCCAGCCGCTCGAAGCTCGCTCCGCCGTCGGCGCTCTCGAACAAGCGTCCATCGGAGCCGTCGAGGGGCAGCAGCAGCGCGCGCACCAGGCCGTCGGCGCCGCCCACGACATCCACCGGGCTCATCTCGTCCGGACCGACCGCATCGAAGTCACACAGCGCAGCGTCCGAGCGCAACAGCCCGCCCGCATACGTGCCTACGAGCAACCCGCCGCCTGCCAGCTCCGCGACGGGCACCGTCTCGACCAGGCTGGCTCGGAATGCATCGTTGCAGACGAGCCGAAACCCCTCTTCACGACTGCCGACGATCAGCCCGCGGTTCGTGCGAATCATCAAACGCTCGCCCGCGGGCGTGACGTGAAAGCCGATGCCCGTCGCGTAGGGCGGCGCGTGTGCCCGAGCGTCCACGGAGCTCAGCGCGAAGAGGACAAGGAACAGCGCCGTGCGCGGCATGCTTCCGCCGGGGGCTTCAAAGCCCCGTGCAGTCGTACTTGCGAAGCAGCTGCAGGAGCTGACTCAGTTGCCCCGCCGGATAGGCAATCACGAAATTGTAACACATTTCCTCGTTCGTCCCCTGACCGAATGGCGTGGGCTTTGCGAAGGTGCAAGTCGTAGAGAGCGTGTCACCCGGCTGAATGACCGCGGGCGTGTCGTAGGAAATCTGCGTGTTGAAGTCGAACGGCTCGTCGAGCAGCACCTCTGTCCCGCCACCCTTGCGGTTGATGACGGTCTTCATGTGCCGGCCCTGCAAGTGCATGTGTGGGCTGGACGAGAGGATCGTGACCGGTTCGGTGTTGATCGGCGTGCACGTGCCGGTTGCGTTCAGCTTGTTCAAGCTCTGGGTCCCGAGCCAGTGGACCGCCGCCTCTTTCGGGCGAAACTGTTCGGTGACACACAGCTCGACACCGCTCGCGTCGAGCTGCCCCGCGCCAACGCCGTTGTTGTAGTGAAGCTCGAGCGTGAACCCGCCGGCCTCCGTGCGCAGCCCGACGTCGTCCGGCAAATCGAGCCCCTTGCTGCCCGGCGCCCAGCCGGTGATGAATGCGGCGTCAGGATGCAAGCCGGCGCAGGCGGCCGTGGCGCCGTCGCGCACCTCTGCCGTGCGATTGTAGAGGATCCAGTGATGCAGCACGCGCGAGTTGTCGATGATCGGTTGCGCCGACACGACCTGCACCTTCTTGTCACCCCAAGGTGGTACGTAGTCGAAGCACTGATACAGATCGGGTGACTGAGGGACGTCGAACTTGGCACCGGCGGCCGATTGACGTGCCTTCAGCGTGTAGCAGGTCACGTCGGGCGGCAGGTCCTTCGTCGTTCCGGGCTCGGTCGTACCTGGCGGAGGGTCGGTGACGGCGCAGGTTCCAGCCGGCGCACCCGCGTCGATCCAGGACTTCAGCGTCGCTACCTCGGCATCGGTGAGCCGAGCGTTCGGCGGCGGCGGCATCGGCAGCGCGTTATCGACGACCCGGGCCAGCACTCGCTGTCCGAGCTTGCTGAAGTCCGCCGCCGTCGTGAGCGGCATCGGCGCACCGAACTGTGTCGGCGTCGAATGACAGGTTCCGCAGCGCTTGCCGACGATTTCCTGAACCTCGCACGGCAAGTCCACCTTGCCGGGGGCGCTCGGCGCAGTCGCATTGCCGGCTGCGCCGCCCGAACCGCCCGCCTGGAGCGAACCGCCGAAGGTCGGTAGTGACTGATGCGCGCTCCCGCCCGTCGGGCTCGGCATGCCCGGCACGCCGCCCGCCACCGGCACCGCATTGGAGGCGCCGCCGGTTCCCTGCGAAACCAGCCCCGGCGTTCCACCCGCCGGTCTGGCAGCGAGCGGGCTCTCTTGACCGGAGGTTCGCGCGTCCGCGCAGCCGAGCGCCACCATTGCACACAATCCGTGAATTCCTCGCATCGATCGTCTCCATTCAGCGCAGCGGCTGCACGACGGTCTTGCAGCCGTACTCGACCTGGATGCTGCCGCCTTCGAGCGACGAACACGTCGTCGGGCAGAGCTTGATCGTCGTCGGTGACGCGGGGTCGTCGTAGTACCAACCTCCGTCCGCGCTGCAGCCGGTGTCCGCGCCGTCGTGCGTCTTCGCCACGAGCACCGAGCTGGTCGCGCCGGTCGGCGTGTACTTCACGTTCACCTTGTCGGGATCGATCTTTCCTTGCTCCCCTTGCGCGGGGATCAAGAAGTCACACGGCACGGACACGTTACGGATCCGCGCGAGCGCGTCCGCGAACGCCGTCGCCGCGTTGGCGTCCTCGACCAGAAACGCCTGACCCGTGCCGCCCGCGCGCGCGACCAGGTGCAGGCTGTCGAGAGATTTGCCAACCCCGATCACGAACGTTTGGATGCCGACCGCGAGCCCCGCCGCTGCCACCGTTGCCACGTCTTGCGGCGTATTTCCCGTGCAACCGAAGGGCTCGCCATCCGTCGCCAAGACCATCACCGGTTTGCGCTCCGGATGCGCAGTGGCCCAGGTGCTGAGGTACTGAACAGCGCCTTCGAGCGCTGGCCGAGTCGGCGTTCCGCCGTTCAGTTGCCGCGCGAGCAAATCGCTCGCCAGCGCTGCCACGTTCGACGGAAGCGAAAAGGGAATCGTCGGCTTCGAATAGTCGGTCACTTCGCACGAAGCGAGCGTCGGTGAGAGCGGCACGCAGATGCCGAGCAGACACAGACACAGCGGATCCCCCATCACGCAGCTCCCTGCATCGACGTACGGCAGATATCCGAGGGCCACGCCGAGATCCGCGTTCTGCGGGTCCCGCAGGAATCCGACGAGCGCGTTCGAGACCGCGCTCCAGCGCGTTCCACCTTGCACGATGTCCGCCATCGAGCTCGACGAATCCACGAGGAAGTACATATCGACGGGCACGCGCTCGCCTTCTCGGCCCTCCGCGCTGCACGTCATGTTCGGTTGCCCACCGCCGCCCGAGCTGCCGGCGATGTTGATCACGGGAGCCGTCGGAGTGACGACCGCGGGAGCTGCGACGGCGGGACCGGCAGCACCACCCCCCGCGCCGACGCCGGAAGTCGGCGAATTGGCGCGCCCGCCGGTGGAGCTCACCTCCGAGGCGCCTGCTCTTCCCGGCGGCGCGTCCGCCGCAGCGCAGGTCGCCGTACCGAAAGCGAGCAGCACGCTTGCCGTTCCCAGGCCAAAGCGAACGATCGGATTTTGCTCGAACAACACGACCTCCTACGCCACGCCCAGAGCCTTTGCGCAGGACCCGCAGGCGAGCTCGAGCTCGGCGACTTTCGCGAGCTTCGTCTCACGAGTCTGCGATTCTCTGTCTGAGCGCGATAGTAGGGTGTGCGGCGGGGACGTGGACGGGTGGGCGCGGGTCTAGCTAATCGAGCGCATCGTCTTCGCCCACCCGCAGTCGAGCAACGAGCCCACTCTCTCAGTCATGCTCGCCGCCAGAGCCAAAGTTCGGCGCTGCGTCTGTCTGTTGTCGGTCGTGGGCATGGGTTGTTCCGCGAGTGGCACCGACGACTCGGATCGACACGGTTACGCGGCTTGCGGCGACGGCGTGAGCTGCGACGGGAGCGTGTCCTCCGCGGGTGGCGGCAGCACGAGCACCGGGATCGGCAGCGTCGGAAACTTCGGAAGCGCCACGAGCAGCGGCGGCATCGCGAGCACACCGAGCAGCGGCGGAACGGGGATCAGCGTGAGCCCGGGTTCCGGTGGCCGGTACTCCGCCAGCTCCGGTGGTGCGCCGACGGGCGGTGCGGCGCAAACCGGCGGGGCAAGCCGCGGTGACGCGCCCTCGATGAGCGGCGGCTCCTCGCAATCCGGCGAGGCGCCGCCGCCGTCCTCGTCGTCGGCGTCCGACCCGGTCATTCCGCCCGTCTCGGGCGACTGCCCCGCCTTCGAGAGCTCCACCATCAGCTTCATGGGGCTGTCGGGGATACGCATCGTCGCGGGAGCGAAACCGCCCGACGCGACTGCACCGATGCTCTTTTACTGGCACGGCACCGGAGGTGTCTCGAGCGAGTTCGAGCGCATGGCCGTTGCCGTCGCGGACGGGATCAAGCGGCAAAACGGCGTGCTCGTGTCCTTCCAGAATACGGCCGCCGGAGACCTCTATTCGGGAACGCTCATCTTCGGCGAGCCCGATCTGAAAATCGTGGACCAACTCGTGGCGTGCGCGGTGCGCGACGCCAACGTGGACCCGCGCCGCATCTACACGACCGGCTGCAGCGCGGGCGGGCTCTTCGCCACCGCGATGGCCGCGCTCCGGTCCGGCTACGTCGCCGCCGCCGCACCGAACTCGGGCGGCTACGTGATCCAGCCGCCCTTTCAGAACGATCACACGCCGCCGCTGATGACAATTCACGGCACGCCGGGGGCAGACGTCGTGATCGTCGACTTCTCTCAGACCAGCGCCAGTGCCGATCAATATTTCAAGGCGCGCGGCGGGTTCGTCATCAACTGCAACACGGGCGGCGGTCATTGCGGCGGCGGACCGCTCGCTTCCGACATCTGGGCCTTCTTCGAGGCGCACCCCTTCGGGGTCAGCCCCGAGCCGTGGACCTCTGGCTTGCCGTCGGGTTTCGCCAGTCAGTGCTCCATCCATTGAAAACGATGCGCACACGAGCCTCTCTGTTTCTGTTGTCGATGGGCTGGCCTGCTCTCGTCGATTGCTCGGGCCACGAGCCACCGCGCGAGTTGTTCGCGGGGCACCCGGCAACCGGAGGCAAAACCGATGCGATCTCGCCCGCAGCGGGCGGAGCGAGTGGCTCCGACGCCGTGGATGATAGCGGTGGCACGTCATCACCCGGGAGCGTGACGGCAACGGGAGGGTTGCCTGCTGTGGTGATGTCCCCGGCGGGCGGGGTCGCCGGAGCGGACACGGCGGCGGCTGGCGGTGACCTCGGAGCCTGCGGGTTGGCGGATACGTCGTAGCCGGGTGGTGGGGTCGCCGGGATAGCGAGCGG
>JALYWZ010001114.1 GCA_030852505.1 Myxococcota bacterium
GAGCGCGGCCACGCGCACCGCCTCGTCGGCGTCGCGCAACAGCAGCACGAGCGCGCTCTCGGCGCGACGATCGCCGATCTCACCGAGCGCCCTCGCGACGACGCGCCGCACCTCGGGTCGTGGATCTTCGATCTTGGAAACCAAGGGCACGACCGCGCGGACGTCGCCGAGCCGCGACAGCGCACGAATCACGCTGGTTTCGACCTCCACGGACGAGTCGTCCAACCTGCCGAGCAGGCCCACCACGGCCTCGGGCGCCGCGCTGCGACCGAGCGCCGTGGCCGCGGCGGAGCGCACCGAGGGCTCGACGTCCGACAGGGCTCGCGTCAATGGCGCGATCGTGCGAGCGGAAGGGGCCGTCGCCAGAAGCTCGATGGCCTCGAGCCGGAGCCGCGGATCCGCATCGGTGAGCCAGCCCATCACGCGTTCTCCGAAGCCCTGGAGACCGAGTGCGCGCGCGGCGGAGGAGGCAGAGAGTCGGACCTCGACGTCCGGATCGTCGAAAGCCCGCCCCAGCAGGCGCTGGGCGACGCGTTCACCGAGCTCCGCGATCCTGCCGGCGGCGCGGCGGCGTACCTCGACGTCGGTCGCGCCGAGGTCACGCTCGATCCGGTTCACCTCGCTCGGCCATAACAGCGCCTCGGCGGTGCCAGCCGAGAGGCACAGGGCGAGCAGCGCTGAGACGAAGCGGCGCGACATGGATCCGGGCCGCGCCAATCGAGGCGCGGGCCCGGAGCGTATCACGTCACGACACCCATCTCTCGAAATGCCGCCTCGGAGGCGCGGCGCTGGCGCGGCCTCAAATAGCCATAAAACACCAGGTTCAGCACGATCAAGCGGAACGCCAGGTAGTACTCGACCACGCCCAGGCCAATCGTCACGCTCATCCCGAACACCAGCGAGCCGAAGCCGAACCAGCCGCGCCAGATGCGCATCAGCCCACCCGCATGCTCACGATAGATGCGAGCCCGCTCCGGACTGAAGGTCGGCAGACGCGACAGCTCGGCGCTGGTCGGATCGAAGCGCCGGATGTAGTCGGTCTGCGATTTGACGTAGAACAGGTAGATCGACCAGCACCCCCGCACGATCCAGGACTGCCGGGGGCGGAGCTCGTCGAAGCGCTTCCTCGCCTGCTCGTAGCTCTCGCCCTCCTGGTACTTCTCGTGCGTGAGCCGCAGGAAAACGTTCTTGAAGTGATCGTAGCTCGAGGTGTGAAACGAGCCGGTCACGATCGTGACGAGGGCCAGCGCCACCGCGACTACAGCGCGCCAAAGCGGAGGATCGAACTCCCGAAAGAGGACGTACGTCCCGCCGCCGACCGCGGCCGTGGACACCACCAGATCGGCCACTCCGTCGAGCATGCGTCCGAACGCCGAGGACGAGCCGCGCAGCCGCGCCAGCTGCCCGTCCGCGCAGTCGAACACCGCCGAAGAAAACAGCGCGACCCCCGCCAGCCCGAGGTGCTGCGGATAAGCCCAGAACATCGCGTAGGCAGAGAGCAGCCCGAGCGCGATCGACATCATCGTGATCGCGTTCGGGCTCACGGGCAGCGGCAAGGCCGCGCGCGCCAGCAGATAAGCGAGCGGGCGGTGCACCCAGACGTCGATCGGCTCCTCGACCTCCAGGGGCTTCAGGCTCTTCCAGTAGCCTTCCCAGAACTTCATGGCTCGGCGCGCCGTTTACGCCGGGAAAGCCAGCCGACCGCCCGCAATCACTCGGCGTCGCCGAGCTGCGCCGACAAGAAGGGCCGCGCGCTGCGGAGCAGGCTCTTCTGCGTCACGCGCTCGAACGCCGCCACGCAGCGCAAATTTTGCTCCGGCGTGCCGACCGTGACGCGCACGGCCGTGCGGCTCTCGTGGTGTACCCCGAGCGACCGCACCAGCACGCCCTCGGCGAGCAAGAGCGAGACCCAGGTCTCGGCCTTGAGCTCGGTCGCGGATACGTCCACCAGCACGAAGTTGCCCTCGCTCTTCAGGGGGCGGAGGCCCGAGATGCGTCCGAGCTTCTCGCGCAGCTCCTCACGGGCGGCGCGCAGGGTGCCGAGGCGCTGCGATTG
>JALYWZ010000359.1 GCA_030852505.1 Myxococcota bacterium
GAGCCGAGACAGCGGAGCTCGGCGGGGCGCTCGGCACGGGCATGGACACCGGCGCCGGGCGCGACACGGAGCGCGGGGGCTCGCTCGGGAACACGGGCTCGGGCGGAGCACTGACCCGCGGCTGCGCCGGAGACGACGCGGTCTCGGGCTTGTTCACGGAGCGGCGCTTGACCACTGTGGGTCGGATTCGTTCTTCCACGACGGCGGGACTCTTCTGCTTCTCGAGGTGGCGCTTCAGACGCTCGATCTGTTCGGGCGCGATGGCGCTCATGTGGTTCTTGGCTTCCGTCACGCCGACGGACTGCAGCAGCGCAACGAGCGCCCTGTTGTCCATCCCGAGGTCGCGGGCCACTTCATAGACACGCTGCTTGGTCGTCATCCAACCTCCGATGAGATGGACCGCGCGGCGCGCGCCGAAGGGGCTTTCGGCTCGGGCAACGACGTCCACTCGATCGCCTTTCGAATCTCGCTTGCGAAACGCGGCTCCGTCACGGCGAGCAGCGCCGTGTCGGTGCGTCCCAGGCAGGCACCGAAGCTTGCCTTGGTGCCGAACGCCTGCGCCCGCCCTGATGCAATCCACGGTTCCAGAAATGCTTGCGACGCCGCGGCCCGCGCGTCCGTCGCCACGATCACGAGCTCTGCAAAGCCACGCTCGATGGCCTCGGCCACGGCGCTCGAGCCGGCCTCGAGCTTCTTGGCGCGACGGGCCGCGCCGATCAGACCGAGCGCGCGCCGCTCGGCCGCGTCACGGAACAGCTGAAAAAACTGCGCAGGAACCAGGCCGAACGCCTGGCGGAACGCCCGATCGGCGCCACCGCGCGCCGCCTGCATGAGGCAGCTCGGCTCCGGATGCAGCCACGCGCCGCGCCCGAAAGCGCGACCCGCGAGGTCGAACAACAGCTCGCCCTCGGGCCCGGCGACGAGCCGGACCAAGCTTTCCGGGGCGGAGACCGCCCGACAGCCAATGCAGGTTCGATTCACTCCGACTACGCCTCCTCGCCTTCCGCGAGACCGTGGTCGTGACCGGCAACGGCGGCCACGTCTGCTTGCGCTTGCGCTTCGAGCTCGGCGCGCTGCTGCTCGATGCGCTCGCGCGCCTCCTGCACTTCGCGCGCGACCGTCTTCTGGAAGTCGACGGCGCCCTGCCACACCTGACGCGCCTTCTTGTGACCGAGACCGCTCTTGATCGAGAGCCGATCCGGATCCTCGCGCGCGACGTCGCGAACGCTGCGGTAGCCCGAGTCTTCCAGGGCCTGAGCCATGCGCGTGCCCATGCCCGGGATCAAGAGCAATGCTTCACGATCGCTCAGAGCGCCGCCCTGCTCCACCGCGCGGCGGATCCGCTCCTGGCGCAATCGCTCGAGCGCGCGCTCAGCCGCGGCGCGGAGCTCCTTGGCCCGCTTCTCGTCTTCGACGCCCTCGATGCTGGCGAGCTCGGCGAGCTCCGCCTCGGCGATCTCGTCCAGGGCGCGGAAGCCGAGGCCGAACAGGTTCTTGGCCAGCTCCTCTTCCATGCCGTCGATCTCCGCGAGCTGGGTCATGGCCTCGTCCTCCATCTGGCGGAACTTGCTCTCGCTCACGATGTCGAGGCGCCAGCCGGTGAGCTGCGAGGCGAGCCGGACGTTCTGGCCCTTGCGGCCGATCGCCAGGCTCAGCTTCTCGTCCGGAACCACGAGCTCCATGCGGTGGTTCGCCTCGTCGACGATCACGCGGTTGACCTCGGCGGGCTGGATGGCGTTGATGATGTAGCGCGCCGGGTCCTTGTCGTACGGCACGATGTCGATCTTCTCGCCGCGGAGCTCTTGCACCACGGCCTGGACGCGCGAGCCCTTGATGCCCACGCAAGCGCCGACCGGATCGACGTCCGAGTCGCGCGAGGTGACGGCGATCTTGCTGCGCGAGCCGGGCTCGCGGGCGACGCCCACGATCTTGACGATGCTCTCGTAAATCTCGGGGACCTCCGCCTCGAACAGTTTCTCGACGAGGTTCGGAGATTGACGGCTGAGGATGATCATCGGGCCGCGCGCCTCGCGGTCGATGTTCTTGACGAACGCCACGATCCGGTCACCGGGGCGGTAGGTCTCGCGCGGGGTCTGCTCGCGCGCCGGCAGGATGCCCTCGGTCTTGCCGAGGTCGACGATCAGGTTGTGGCCCTTCTCGAAGCGGCGAACGATGCCGCGGATCAGCTGGCCCTGACGGTCCTTGTACTCGTTGTAGATGATGTCGCGCTCGGCGTCGCGCACGCGCTGCAGCAGCACCTGCTTGGCCGTCTGGGCGGCGATGCGGCCGAAGGCGCTGCGGGCCTGCTTCATGTCCAGCACCGCGCCGAACTCCTTGTCCTGCTGACGAGCGCGCTCCGCGTCGCGCGGGTGCCAGAACACCTGGAAGCCCAGGTCCTCCCCCACGTCGGCGTCGAGGCCGTGACGCTGGGCGACGTCGAGCGCGATCTCGCGTTCGGGCTGTGCCACCGCTTCGACCACGGTCATGTACTGGAACAGGTCGATGTTGCCCGATTCCGTGTTGAAGCGCGCTTCGAGCTCACGATTGGGACCGAACGCTGCCTGTGCTGCCTTCAGGATGGCGGCTTCCATCGTCTCGATCAGCACCGCGCGATCGATGCCTTTTTCCTGCGCGACCTGATCGACGATCATGCCGAGACCTTCGGACATACCGGATGCTTGAGCCATTTCTCACCTGCTCGTACGTTGCGGCCTCCGGGATTTGCTCCCGGAAGCCGGTTTGCCGGCTCCCCCGCGCCTTTCACGCGGGCTCTGCCGGACCGAAGACTCGAACACCAGCCGCGCGCTTTCGATCGCGGCGTGGTCCAGAGCGATGCGCTCGCCGTTGTCGAGCTCGAGGGCGATCAGACCATCGTCGTCCACGCCCTGCAGCAAGCCGAACACGACGTACTGACCTGCGTGCGGCTGCGAGAGCTTGAGCCGCGCGGGTTGTCCCGCGAAGCGCGCGTAGTCGCCCTTGCCGTAGAGCGCACGCTCGACGCCGGGCGAGCCGACCTCCAGCCGATAACGCCCAGGGATTACGTCGTTCGCGTCGAGCGCCGCCGACAGCTCGCGCGAGATGTCGGAGCACAGATCGAGCGTGATGCCCTCGCCCGGGATCCTCGAACCGGGCCGCTCGAGGGTGAGCTCCAACACCCAACCGCCGCGGTCCGTGCGCCACACGAGCTCGACCGCATCCAGCTGATGCGCCGAGAGCACGGGCGCGACCGCAGCGAGCACCTGCTCGCGGTCGAGGCCATGCAGTTTTTCGTGTGCGACGTTCATTAGAGAAAAAAAAACGGACCCACAAGAGCGGGCCCGCGAGGGGAATCCCGGTTTTTCGAACGCGCGGAGTCTAGCCAAGCAGAGGGGGACGCGCAAGCGCCGCCAAACGCTCGGAAATCCGGGGTCTGGCTCGGGCGGGCAAGCCGCGGGGCCACCCCTCGGTGAAGCGGCGCTCACGCGAGATTCGGGAGCGTGACCAGGTCCACGTGCAGGACCTCGTCGGAGAAGGCCATGATTTCCTGCAGACAGTCCTCGCTCGGGCGGCGGCTCAGCCGGATCTTGACGCAGGCGGCGCGCCCGCCCTCGAACACGGTGCTGTCGAGGTCGTGGATGTTGATGCCGTGCCGCTTGAGCACGGCGAGCACGTTGGCCAGCGCTCCGACCTTGTCGAGGTGCCGGACCACCAGCTGGTAGCGCGACCAGGACGTGGCGCTGATGTTCACGACGTTCGGCACCTCCCCCTTCGTCACGAAGCTGCGCAGGATCCGCACACACTCGGTGGCGATCGCCGTCTGAGCCTCGTCCGTGGAGGCGCCGATGTGCGGCGTGGCGTAGACGAGGCCGTTCGAGAGCAACGCGTGACTGTAGCTCGCGCTGCGCGCCCCGGGCTCGTCCGGCAGCACGTCGAGCCCGACGCGCAGGCGCTTTTTGGGGATGAGCTCGGCGAGCGCCGCGTAGTCCACGAGCTCGGCGCGGGCCGTGTTCACGAAGATCGCGCCATCCGGCAGCGCTTCGAGCACGCGCCGGCTGACGATCGCTCGCGTCCGGTCGGCCAGCTCGAGGTGCACCGTGAAGATGTCGACTTCGGATGCCAGCTCTTCCGGGCTCTGGACCCGCACCACGCCGAGCTCGCTGGCACGGCTCGCCGTGAGCGAGCGGCTGAAGGCGTAAGGCCGGAGCCCGTAGGCCTGCGCGAGCTTGAGCACGGCCCGACCGACGTGGCCCATCCCGAGAATGCCGATTTTGCGGCCCGAGAGCCCGACGGCCCGAGCAAACTCGTGCTTTTCCCACTTGCCGGCGCGCAAGCTGGCGACCGCGTCCGGAACCCGCCGGTCCAGGCTGCCGATCAAGGTGAACGTGAGCTCGGCCACGGCGGAGGCGTTCTTGCCGGGCGTGGTGGCGACGTAGATGCCGCGCTCGCTGGCCGCGGCGACGTCGATGTTGCTGTAGCCGGCCCCGGCCCGGATGATGAGATTCAAGGATTTGCCGGCGCGCACCGCGTCGCCGCTGACCTCGGTGCCCCGCACCACCAGCACGTTGATGTCGTTCAAGGCCTCGGGCAGCGCGTCCGTTCGAAGGTCGGGCTCGTAAACGACCTCCGCGCCGAGCGCGCGCATCTCGTCGAGGCTCTCCTCACTCAGGCGGTCGGCCACCAGCACTCGCATTTGGGGGGGCCTTCTATCACGCTTCGGGGCTTGCGCGCGGTAGCTCCCAACGTAAGTCGCCGAGTTTGAGGAAAATCGTGCCGCCGGCCCCCTCTTCCAGCCGGTCGAGCAGGGAGAGCTGCGCCTCGCGCCGGAAACGAGCCCGGAATTTTCCGCCCTTTACCGGCAAATACAGGGCTCCCGCTCGCCCGACGCCGAGCCTTTCGGGCTCGAAGGGCTCGCGCGTGCCGTCCGAGAGCTCGACCTCCCGGGGGTCTTCGAAGATCCGCTCCACGAAGAACGGCGTGTCCTCGACGTGGAAGTAGGTCCAGTCGTAGCCGTTGTTCAGGATGAACCGGCCGTCGTCGGGGTGGCGCCCGACCCAGCTGGCGAACGCTCTCGCCATGCCGGGGTGCGTGACCCGCGCGCCCTCGTGCCAGAAGTTTCCCTCGCCATCGAGCACGATCGTGCTCTCGCGCGAGCGTCCCTCGGGCGGCGGGAGCCGGAAAAACTCGGGGTGGTCGGAGGGCTTCACTGGAGAGCCTTGGCGAGCCCGACCTCGGAGCGCGACGCGCCCGCGGCGTTCTCCAGCTGCTCGAGCACGGCGGAGGCCACGTCTGCCCCCGTGGCGCGCTCGATGCCCTCCAGCCCGGGCGACGCGTTCACTTCCAGCACGAGCGGGCCGGAGCGGCTCTCGATCAGATCGACGCCGGCCAGCGCGACACCCAGCGCGGACGCCGCGCGCTCGGCGATGCTTCCGAGCTCGGGACTGAGCTGCGTCTTCTCGATGCGACCGCCGCGGTGCACGTTGCTCCGGAACTCGTCGGGGGCCGCGCGTCGCTGCATGCTGGCCACGACCCGCCCGCCGACGACCACCACGCGCAGATCGCGCCCGCGGCTCTCCTTCACGAAATGCTGGACGAGCACGCCCCGGCGCGCGAGCAGCAGCGTCTCGACCACGGCTTCGGCGAGCCGCGTCGTCTCGGCCAGAATCACGCCCGTTCCTTGCGAGCCCTCGACCGGCTTCAAGA
>JALYWZ010001115.1 GCA_030852505.1 Myxococcota bacterium
CGCCCGCCTTGCCGAGGCCGGCGTCGAGCGCCTCGAGCTCGCTCCGCACGATGCCCCAGCGGCCGCGCGACTCGGTCTCGTCGAGCAGACCGCGGATTTCCTTGACGCGCTTGCGCTTCTCCTTGAGCTCCTTCTGAATCACCAGGATCTCGAGGCGCGCCAGGCGGTACAGCTTGAGCTCGAGGATCGCGTCGGTCTGCTCGGCGTCGAGGCCGAACTTCTTCATGATCTTGTCGGCTGCGTCGGCCTTGCCCTCCGAGGCGCGGATGATCTTCAAGATCTGGTCGAGCGCGTCGAAGATCTTCTCGAAGCCTTCGAGGATGTGGATGCGCTTGGCGAGGGCGGCGAGCTCGTAGCCGAGGCGCCGGGTCACGACCTCCAGCCGGAAATGCAGGAAGTGCCAGAGGATCTGCGACAGATCGAGGCGCTCCGGCCTGCCCACCTCCGGGTTCTCCGTCGGCACGAGGCAGGTCAGGTTGAGCGCGAAGCTCGATTGCAGCGGCGTGTGCTTGTAGAGGTACGCGAGCACCTTTTGCTCGTCGGCCTCCTTCTTGAGCTCGAGCTCGATGCACACGTCGTCGGTGGAGACGTCGCGCACGTCGAGCAAGAGCGGCATCTTGCGCGACTGGACGACGTCGGCGATGCGCTCGACCAGCGTGCTCTTGTTGACCGCGTACGGGATGCTGGTGATGTGGACGGTCTTGCTGCCCTTGGAGCTGCCCGCCGGCTTCCAGGTGCCGCGCACCTTCAGCGTGCCCTGGCCGGTCTCGTAGGCGGCCTTGATGTCCTCGGAGCTCGCCACGATCTGGCCGCCGGTCGGGAAATCAGGCCCCTTGATGGTGCGGCACAGCTCGCGCGACGATAGCTGCTTGCCCTCGAGCAGCGCGTCGAGCAGGCGGAGCGCAGCCTGACACACCTCGTGCGGGTTGTGCGGCGGGATGTTGGTGGCCATGCCGACGGCGATGCCGGTGGCGCCGTTCACGAGCAGGTTCGGCAGGCGCGCCGGGAGCACCACCGGCTCGGTCTTGGTGCCGTCGTAGTTCGGCCGGAAGTGGACGGTGTCTTCCTCGATCTCGCCGAGCAGCTCGCTCGCGACCGGAGACAGCCGGCACTCCGTGTAGCGCATGGCCGCCGCGGGATCGCCGTCCAGCGAGCCGAAGTTGCCCGAGCCGTCCGCCAGCGGGGCGCGCATCGCGAACGGTTGCGCCATGCGCACGAGCGCGTCGTAAATCGCCGCGTCGCCGTGCGGGTGGTAGCTACCCATCACGTCGCCGACGACCTTCGCGCACTTTCTGTGCTTGGCGTCAGACGTCAGGTTCTGCTGCCACATCGTGTACAGGATGCGGCGTTGCACCGGCTTCAGGCCGTCGCGCACGTCCGGCAGGGCGCGCGAGGTGATGACGCTGAGCGCGTAGTTCAGGTAACGCGTCTGCGCCAATTCGACGAGGTTCGCGGGCTCGTCGGCCGGCGGCGGCTCGTTGCCAGGGCCTCCGGGCCGGCCCTTCGGCGGCCGCTTGCCGCCGTCCTCGCTGGTGTCTTTCTTGCGCGTCGCCAATCCGTGTAGCTCCCCGGCGGACGATCCACCGGCGCCGACTCGCTACCGTCGAAAGCCGGGGGGAGTCAACTCCCCGTGGGTCGAACCGTGTCCGCACGCGTCGAGCCCGACCGTCTCCGGGACGATGGAACAAGCGAGCGCGGCGTCGGCGCAGCGACCGTCCACGCAGGCTCGGGCGAGGTACGCCCCCGGGCCGTCACACGGGCAGCGCGCGGGGGTGCAGACGCTGTGGTGCGTACAGGGCGCGCCGGCCGGTGAGCGCTGACCGGGCACGCCGCCCGCGCCGTCGCAGCCGAGCTCGACGAGCTCCCCCGCCACCTGTCGCTGGATTTCGCCGTGGCGCACCGCCCGGGTGGCTTCGTGGATCACGCCCGGCTCGCGGCACGGCCGAGAACAACCCGAGAACACCGCTCGTTCGCGCTCGCATCCAGTAATCGCGGGCGGCCGCTCGAAAAGATCGCGCGCTCGACGCTTTTCCCCGCAGCGGACGGCTCCGCTC
>JALYWZ010001116.1 GCA_030852505.1 Myxococcota bacterium
CGCAGGCCGCGACCAACGTCAGGCCGAAGATCCAGACGGTGATGCGGGCCGCGGGCATGCCCCGCGGACGCTACCATGCAGCCGCGCTGCCGACCTGGTGCGCGAGGCGCGGTTCCGTTAACGTGGAGCCCATGCCGCTTTCGGCTCGGCTCCGGCCGGCCCATCTGCTGGCGCTCGGAATGGCAAGCCCGGGCTGCAACGCCGCGCCAATGCGCGCTCCCCACCCGGCTCAGCCACTCGACGAGCGGCGCGCCGCGGCCTGGATCGCCGAGGCTTTCCGGAGCGAAGGTCACACCACGGGGCCGGCCGCGGACCTTGCTCTTTCGGCTCGCGCCACGCTACGCGCGGACGTGCTCGACGGCAGCAGCAAGCTCGGCGTCGCCTACCTCACCCGCCCCGAGCGCGCGCGGCTCGGCCGCGAGCTGCCGGTCCACCACGAAGACCAGGACGACGAGCTCGTGATCGTCGCGGCTCACGGTGTGTCCGGGACCGCGCACGTGCTGGTGCTCTACGACTACGACTACCTCGACGACGAAGAACGAGGACCGCACCGCGAGCAGACGAGCATCACCTCCAAGCTCAAGCTGCGGCGGGACGTGCTCGACTTCCTGACCTGTGCCAAAACGGAGTGCTGGCGATGAGTGACACGACCCCGGACACCGATCTTCGTACTCGGCCTCGCCGCGCAGGGAACGCGCGCACCCTGCTGATGGTGGCTGGTCCGTTCCTCGCCGCAGGCATTGCGCTCGCCGCGATCGGCGACGCCGAGATCGGGCGCTGGCTCGTGGTTGCCGGAGCCGTGGGGCTGCTGCTCGGGCTGCACCGCTACGGGCGGCTCGGCGCCGATCCACCGATCGATTTCGGCACAGATCCGAGCGTCTGACACGCTGCGGCGCGGCAAAGCGGCGGCGCGAACGAGTCGCAGCGTTTCAGCACGAGACTATCGGCACATCTCTTGCTTGAACTTTCGAGCACTCTCGAATTTGGAAGGGGCCAGAGGCGGCGAAATTTGCGGTATTTCCGGGCCGTCCAGCGTTCACTCTGTGCGGCGAGGTGTGCTAGAAGCTCACAATGAGCCGAGGGCTTATTGGGCTGCCGCAGCGCGCGCAGCGCGGTGGTGCTGAACGCCGAATGGCGACGTCACAGGCAGCACATCTTGATGAGCGGAGTAGCAACTCGTGAGCGACACCGTCGAACCGAAGCAGCAGGTCGAGACCACGGAAGCAAAGGATGCGGGCTCGTTCGCGTCGCTGCCAACGCCCCTGACGCGACCCGGTGTGCAAGACACACCGCGCACGCTCACGGGCATCGCCCCGCTTCGTGACCAGGCCGAGTCAGCCGCCGTGCTGCGCCTCCCGCAAGAGGACGAGGAACACACTCCGACCGGTACCGGCGACCGCGTTTCCGGCGAGCTGACGAAGCTCGACCCCGCCGCCGCGCTCGGTGACGCGACCGACAACGACGACGAACCGACCACGGTGTTCTCGACGCTGTTCCCCGAGCTCTCGCCGAAGCGCGTTTCGGTCCCGTCCGTTCCGCCGCCTCCGCGCCCCGCCGCGGGCTCCAAGGTCCCGCCTCCGCTCTCCGCCACCCAGAGCGCCGCCCCGCCGGCCTTTGCCCTAGCAGAGGCGGAAGAGATCGCCGCGACCGAAGCCGACTCGGAAGATCCCGAGACAGGATCGCCGACTCAGGAAGCGCAAATCCTCGACTTCGCGCTGCAGAAGCTGTCGCGCAGCGAGCCCACGCCGAGCCCGCTGCTCGGCACGGTTCCGCCTCCCCCCGCGCCGCCACTGAAGAGCGCGCCACCGCCGCTGCCTTCGCGCACGAGCGCTGCCCCCTCGGGTTTGTCGGTGCCGCCTCCTCCGGCGCCTCCGTTCAAAAGCGTCGCGCCTCCGGTTCCGTCGCGACGCAGTGCGCCTGCACCGGTCGCGCCGGGCGCCGGTGTCGACGGCGAAAAGGCTGGTACCGAAGCGCTGCTCGCGCTGGCCTCTTCGCCGTCCAAGGCTCCCGTCCCGCCCGCACCTCGGTCCGGGGCGGCGCCCGCCGTATCGCTT
>JALYWZ010000360.1 GCA_030852505.1 Myxococcota bacterium
GGTGGAACCGGCGGTGGCACCGGCGGCACCGGCGGAACTGCCGGCTGCGTCCCCATGACCCCGTGCGGCAACGAGGGCGGCATGGGCAACATGACCAACGCCTGCACGAAGGACGTGACGGCGCTGATCTCGATGAATCACAACCACATGCTGACCGTGCCGCTCGCGGACATCACCGCCGGCGCGGACAAGACCTACAGCGTCAAGGGCACCGCGGACCACGACCACTTCATCAAGGTCACTGCCGCGGATTTCACGGCCCTGAAGGCCGGCACGGTGGTGAAGAAGAAGTCGTGCAACGCGGACGATCACGAGATCTGGCTGTCGTGCACGCTGCCGAGCATGCTGCCCGCGGCGCCCGCCTGCACGGACGAGTGCGGCGGCTCCGAGGCCATGGTCTGCCCGTGAGCTGACGGCACCGCACGCGCTCGGCGCGTGCACCGAGACACCGCCCGGCGATACGGATCGCTGGGCGGTGTCGTTTTGTGCTTTCGGTTTCTAGGCGCTCACTGGCACGGGCCGTCGTGCATCACCGCCGTGCCCTGGCTCGCGGCGACGCAGTCACTCGCGTGCGTCTTGCCGTCGCAACCGCAGACCGGCTTGTAGATCTTGGTGCAGATCTCCGGACGCTTCGTGCAGGTGCCGCCGCTATCGGTGGCGCCGCATTGCGTCTTGTACTTGCAGTACAGGCCCGCGTCGCACTCGCCGGGCACGCCGCGAGTGCCGCAGGTCGCGCCCTCCGCGAGCGGCGCCTGTGCGGGCGCGCACTCACCGGCGCTGGCAACGGAGACGCCATCACGCGCTGCAGCGCAGTCGTTGGGATAGGTCTTGTCGTTGCAGCCGCAGACCGGGCTGTACTGCTCGGTGCACATCTCGGGCGCCGCCGTGCAGATCCCGGTTTGGTCGGCCGCACCGCAGTGGGCTTCGAGGGGGAACGCACAGTAGAGGCCCGCGGCGCAGCCGAAGCCCGCGATGCCGCCGCAGATCGCGCCGGCGGGGCCTGCTTTCGAAGGAGCGGGCTGGGCCGGCTCCGCCGCCGGGGGTGCAGCGGTCGGCGGCTCCGCGGGCGTGGCCGCTGGCGGAGCATTCGTGGAACAGCCCAGTAGAAACCAGGCGCCCAGGCAGGCGGCGAACGACGAAACGCTTCTCATCGGCGCGACGCTATCACGGGGGCGCGCGTTCCCCAGGAGGGACCCGCCGTGGAGGCGGCAGCCGGATTTCCGTCCCTACACGAACCCGACCAACCAAGCGACCAATAGCCCGCCGCCGAACCCGACGATCAACGATGCGACGGCCCACGCGACCTTGGAGCCCGATCGCGGAAGCTCGGTCAGCGAGTTGAGGTTGGTGGCCGCCTCGTTCGGCTGCCCGTGCGACTCACCGATCCGCAACCAGTGACTCACGCGCGGCGCTGCGGGCGGCGGCGGGAGCGAGGGGTCGGCGAGCACGCCTTCATCCAAGATTTCACGCCGCACCTCGCTCCGCACGATCGCGCTCGGACGCGGAGGGAGCGACGTTGCGGTCGAGCCGTTCGGATGCTCGGGCATCTCCGAATGCGCGCTCTGATACCTGGCCTCCTGTTTCGCCATTGGGTCCCCGCGGTGACGACCCCCGAAGGATAGCAGCCGGGGACCGAAGCGTCCCTTCCCCGCGTTGGGCGGGAGCTGTAGGATCGGGCGAAATGCCCCGCGGGGTCTACGGAGAGCGGCTGGCACGCGTCGCCCGGCTGGAACAGGCGCCGAGCGTGCGCGTCCAGATCCTGCAAAAGGCGGAGTTCGCGGCGACGCGCCTGTATTGCCACGCGCGGCGCGCGGACGGGATGACCGAGCCCACGCCGCGCGAAGACGCGTTTCTGGTCAGCTTGAATCTGCGCGAGTCCCCCGCGTACGACTACTGGGTCGGGGGTCGCCCGGTCGCCGCCGAACCACTGCGGATCGGCTCGACGAACCTGATCGACCTCAACGTGCATCACGTCGCGAATCTGCGGGAACCCTTCGATTCGCTATTGATGTACGTCTCGCGGGCCTCGCTGCAGCAGCTCTCGGAGTCGGAGGGGTTGCCGGAGGTCGAATCGCTGAACCTGGCTCCCGGCCGGCTCGTGGACGATAGCGTGATCGCCAACCTGGGTGCGACCTTGCTCCCTGCGCTGGAGCAACCCGAGCGCGCCAATCGCGTGTTCCTCGAGCACGTCGCGATCGCGCTGCAGGTTCACCTGGTTCAGCAGTACGGCGGCGTCCGGCCCGCGGAGCCGCGCCGCGGCGCGCTGTCTCCCGAGGACGAGCGACGCGTAAAGGACTTATTGATGTCTCGGATCGACGGGGATGTGTCGATCGCCGCGCTGGCGAGCGAGTGCGGCCTGTCGCGGAGCCATTTCATCCGTGCTTTCAAGGCTTCCACGGGGCGGCCCCCCTATCGCTGGCTCGCTGAGCGGCGACTGCTTGCGGCCCGAGAGCTGCTCGTGGGCTCCAAGCTGTCGATCGCCGAAATCACGCAACGCCTCGGCTACGTCAATCAAAGCCACCTGACGCGGGCGTTCGCGAAAGCCTACGGCGTCACGCCTGGCGCACTCCGCCGGCAGCGCAAGCGTCACTGACGCAGCGGTAGATACACGCTGAACACCGAGCCCTGCTGCGGGGCGCTCTCGACGCGCAGCGCACCGCGCATCTCACGGACCGCATCCTCGACGACTGCGAGGCCGAGGCCAGTGCGCTCGCCCGGTGTCTTCGTGCTGAAGAACGGCTCGAAGATCCGCTCCCGAGTCGCGGCATCCATCCCGATCCCCGTGTCCCGAACCGAAAGGACCGCGTAGGAGCCGGGCGACAAGCAGGCGGCAAGCGGATGCTCGGTCCCGACCGCGGTGGCGCTCAAGCCGAGCGTTAGCTCGCCGCCTTCGGGCATGGCGTCCGAGGCGTTCTGGGCGAGGTTCAAGATCACCTGATCCACCAAACCGGCCTCCGCCAGGATCTCCAGCGGAACCGAAGCAGTCCGAACCGTCAACTTGACCGTGCTCCCGACCAGAAGCCGCAACAGGCCATTCAGCGAGCACAACACGTCGTTCAGCTCGACCGTTCCGGGCAAACCCATGCTGTTTCGGCTTATGGCAAGGAGTCGTCGCGTGAGCCCCATGCCGCGGATCGTGGCCTGGACGACCGTGTCCCACGCCACTCGCTGCCGATCGTCGATCGGCTGATCCGCCACGGATTCAGCGCAGGTCCGGACGATGGCCAGCATGTTGTTGATGTCGTGAGCGAGTCCGGCTGTCGACCGAGCCTGCGACTCGCGACGAGCCGTATCGCTGTTCTTTGGCCCTGCGAGCTTCCGAACCTCCCGCAACGCGAGCGGTTCCTTGGTTTCGACGGTTTCCAACATCGGCACGTCCATCGTCCTCCCCTGGCTTGAGTTCGGCTGGTCCCACGTATGGGTTGCGCGCGACTGGCTGCGGTTCCGAAAATTGGTGAATTTATCGCCGGCGCGAGCGTCGCTCGGACAGGCGTCCGAACTGAATCGACTGACGATGTTTCTTGCTCACGAGAAAAACCGAGGACAAGCGCGGCGAACGGAGCAGCCCCACCGACCTGATCTTCGGTCCAGCCCGCCCGATACTGAGTCACAGTGCCACATGGAGTTGTTGACAAACGCGCTCCCCCCGAGAAGGATCCCGCGCGGAGACCGGACAGAATTGGTGCGATACGCCAGCGGAAGAATTGCGGGGTGGATGGTCGCCGCGTGGACGCTCACGACGTCCTGCACGCTCGCGATCGACAGCGATCGCGTGCAATGCGAGAGCGACGCGGATTGCGCCGCCTACCCGGACAGCGTTTGCGCGGAGTCGGTCTGCGCGCCCTCGCCGAAGTGGGCCTGCCTCGACGCGCCGCAACCCCGGGTCTCGACGGGACCACGCCACAGCGTTTCCTTCGTGGTCCAAAACATCATAACGATGATGCCGATCCCGGGTGTTTCTGCGCACCTGTGTCGGAAGATCGACGTGACCTGCGAGGAACCGATCTCGGAGACCCTCGTCACGGACGCCTCCGGCCAAATGACCTTCACGGTCGACGACGGGTTCGACGGTTACGCCAACTTCGAGGGCGACGACATCATCCGCGGACTCTACTTCTTCAATCCGCCCGTCACGTCGGACCGGCCACCTGCTTCCATCTCGATTGGCTCGGCGATGGTGATGGGGGTTTTGGCCACGACGGTCGGCACGACACAGGCCATGAATCGCGCCATCACCCTGGTCGGCGTGAGCGACTGCACGGGCGCGCCCGCGGCGGGGGTGGTGCTGACAGCGGAGGGCGCGGATTCCAAATCCGTTCCCTACTATTCCAAGGACAATTTGCCGTCGGGCGCCGCCACAGCGACGGACAGCGCCGGCTACGGCGGGCTCGTGAACGCGAACCCCGGGAGCATCACGTTCAAGGCGACCCTTGCGGGATCGCAGCGCGAGGTCGGGCAAGTGACGCTGCTGACCCGCGAAGATTCGATCACCTACGGGAGCATCGTGCCGGATGGAAGCTAGCGACCTCGCTCCCAATCAACAACCGACCCAAATCGGCCGGCACGAGATCGTGTGTCCGCTCGGCACGGGCGGCATGGCGCGCGTCTATTTGGCGCTCCAGCGCGGCGCATTCGACGCGACCAAGCTGGTGGTGATCAAGCAGCTGCGCCCGGAGTTCGCTGCGGACCGCGAGTTCCTTTCTATGTTCGTGGACGAGGCTCGTCTGTCGCTGCGCTTCAACCACTCCAACGTCGTGCACATGTACGAGGTGCTGGCCGAGGCGCCCGACTACTGCCTCGTCATGGAATACCTCGAGGGGCAGACCCTCGCGCAGTTCGTGCGCCGCGTCGGCCGCGAGCGGTTTCCGCTCGACGAGCAGATCTGGATCATGACGCAGGTGCTGGCGGGCCTCTCGTACGCCCACACCCTGCAAGACTTCGACGGGACGCCGCTCGGGATCGTGCACCGGGACGTGAGCCCGTCCAACGTATTCGTGACGACGCAGGGCGACGTGAAGTTGCTCGATTTCGGCATCGCCAAGGCCGCGGGCGCGGTCTCCTTCACGCGTCAGGGCATCGTGAAGGGCAAGATCGGCTACGCCGCGCCGGAGCAGTGCCTCGCCCAGCCGTCGGATGCGCGCAGCGACATTTACGCGGTGGGCGTGATGCTCTGGGAGGCGATCGCCATGCGCCGCCGCACGCCCGCCGACACGCAGCTCGCTGCGCTCCGCGCCCGCGTGGACGACAAGGAGCCGCCGATCGAAGCGGTCGTTCCCGACGTGCACCCAGAGCTCGCCGAGGTCTGCCGCCGCGCGCTCGCCTTCGACCCCGCGCAGCGCTACCAGACCGCCGCCGAATTTCAGAAAGCGCTCGAGGCCTACCTCGCGACCCGCTCCCTCGTCGAGCCATCGCGGACGCTCGGGGGCTTGTTGCAACGCCACTTCACGCGGGAGCTCGCGCTCGTGCGCCACGAGATCGAGTCTCGAACCTCTGCCAGCGGGCGAATGCCGGCCAGCGTGCGCACTGGCATGGTCCCGACCTCGGGAGCGCCGAGCGCCGTCTCGATCGCGTCGGACATCCGCGGCGCCGAGCAATCGGTGTCGAACCTCGCCTTCGTGAAACCGAAGCGCACCGGGCTTTACGCCGGGATCGGCGTGTTCGTCGCAGCGGCCGT
>JALYWZ010001117.1 GCA_030852505.1 Myxococcota bacterium
GGGGTCACCGAGCTTTCTCTCCTTTTCGAGAGGTGTCAATGCCCGCCATGATAGCCGGCGAAGCACGATGACCGGGAACGACTTTCTCATCAGCCGCAACACGGGCAACGACTACTACGCGGTGTGGCGCTTCGATCCGCACGCGCCCGAGGTGTTCACTCGCACCCAGCCGGTGCGCGAAACCAAGTTCGACCGCCGCCATCACCTGGCTCAGGCCGGCGCGTACCTGCTCGAGTGGGGCCCGCTCACGCTCGAAGAGTACGCGCCGTCGTTTCCGTATCGTCTGTTCGAGTTCGAGCCCACGGCCGCCGATCCGCTGAGCGCCGAGCGCAGCCTCCAGAAGGGCCTGTGGTCGAAGCAAAAGTTCTGGGGCTATCGCGCAGATTTCGGAAACCCCGAGGGTCGAGAGCGCCAGTATGCGACCGAGCACGAGCTACAGCTCGTCCCGCTCGGCGGCTTCGTGCTGCACCTGATCCTGACCGCGGGCCGCGGCACGTTCCATCTGTGGAACTTCGATCCGGCGCCGACCGCTCCCGGCACCGCGGACCCGCTGCCGGTGGCCTACTCGCCGATGGGCGCCTTCGAGACGATTCAACACGGGACGGAGCTGCTCGCGCTCGGCGACTACGTCTTGACTCGGGACGTGGCGAGCTCCGGCTTCTCGCTGTGGAGCTTCGATCCGCAGGACAAGATGCCGCTGTCCCGCCCGCTGCTGGCGCACGGCAATTGGGCGTCGAAAGGCATCGGTTCGACCCATCAGCTCGTGGTGGTCGGAAAGTTCATCCTCGATTTCGCACCGAAGACGCTCACCTACCGCGTCTGGCAGTTCGACCCGACAGCCCCCGACCCGCTCGGTGAACGCCCGCTCTGCGAGGGCACGCTGCCCGCCGCGCCGCCCGGAGATCCGGCACGCTTCGACGAAAACACGCGCTTCGTCGGGTTTCAGGCGCGGCTGCCGCTCCGCGCCGAGCAGACGTCAGAGCCCGGCACGCTCGACTTCATGCGCTCGAAGATCAAGCACGTCGTTTACTACATGCTCGAGAACCGCTCCTTCGATCACGTGTGCGGTTGGCTGTACGAGCGCGGCGATCAGGGCGTCCACTACCTGAGAGCGCCTGGCGATTTGCGCCCGTACGACGGCGCGAGCACGGAGTATTTCAACCTAGACGAGCCCGGCGGCAAGGAGGTGCACCTGAGCAAGGCGCACGGGGGAAAGCTCGGCACCGACTACACGCTCGACGGCTTCCCCGACGACCCGTACCACGATGTTTCCGACATGATGCGGCACCTGTTTTTTCAGGATCCGGACGGTTACGCCGAGCGGCGCACCCCCAACATGGGCGGCTTCGTCTGGAACAACGGCACCCCCGACGTGATGCAAACCTTCACGCCGGAGCAGCTCCCGGTATTGAACGGCCTGGCGCGGCAGTTCGCGATTTCGGATCGCTGGTTTTCGTCCTCTCCTGGCGCCACCGACGTGAATCGCGCCTTCGCGCTCACGGGCTCGGCGCTCAACATGCTCGAGAACTGGCAGAACGGCCCCGAGTACCAATACTGGCCGAAGCGCCCGCACCGGGCCTCGATCTGGAAGACGCTGTGGACGAACGGCGTCACCGACTGGAAGATCTACAACGCCGTCGAATGGATGAAGTTCGTGTTCACCTACCATCTGTTTCTCGACGGGCAGATCCCGAGCGTGGACGCGAACCCGTCGAGTCACGTCGCCGGCATCGATTGCTTCTTCGACGACGCGCGGAACGGCACGTTGCCGGCGTTCAGCTTCCTCGAGCCGATCTGGATTTCTCTCACCGGCACGAGCTCGTACCACCCGGGCGGTGATTTGATCCCCGGCGAGCGGCAATTGAACCGGATTTACGAGGCGCTCCGCGGCGGCAAGAACTGGGACGAGACCCTGCTCGTGATCTCGTTCGACGAGCCAGGCGGGATTTTCGACCATGTTCCGCCGCCGTACGCGGCCAAGGCCTGGCCCAACGACGTGCGCGATGGCTTCCGCTACGACCTGATGGGGCCGCGCGTGCCGACGATCTTGGTC
>JALYWZ010001118.1 GCA_030852505.1 Myxococcota bacterium
CCGTTGCGCACTTCGTGCACGGTCGAGCGTGTACGGGCACGGGCACGGGCACGGCTTACGTTCAGAATTCAGGGACAGGCCCTAACTCGACCTCTCGACCATCTCAGCCGGGAGCAACCCACTCGGCTTGCCTGCGGTCACGATCCAGAGCTGATGCGCGGCGCGGGTGGCGCCGATGTGCAAGAGGTGCCGCGCTTCGTCTTCGATCGGGTACGAAGCTTCGTTCGCTTCCACGAGCACGACGTAGTCGAACTCGAGGCCCTTCACCTGGCGCACGTCGGTGACGTCGATGCCCGGCTTGAAGGGGAAGTCTTGATCGGCGATCCGGCGGAGCTTCGGGATCTCGGCGCGCTGCAGGCCCGCGTAGTAGGTGTCGGCCTGCTCGGGGTAGCGGGTGACGATCGCGACCGACGCGTTCGGCTCCTCGTTCATCAGTTCGCGCAGCGCTTCTCCCAGGAACGCCACGGCGTTGCCGGTATGACCGAAGTGGAATAGCTCGACGGGGGCTCCGGAGCGGGTGGCTTGCGGCGCGTCCGGGCTCGCGAGCGGACCCAGCACCGCGCGCGCAAAATCGATGATCTCGTGGGTCGAGCGGTAGCTCAGCTTCAGCGGCTCGACCTGGACGTGCTTCAGGTTCAAGCGAGAGAGCGTGCTCTGGAAGTCGGAGAAGCCGTTGTCCATGAGCAGCCGCTGCTGGACGTCACCCGCGAGCGTGACGCTCTCGGCCTGGCTGACCGTGCCGAGCACCACGGCGAGCTCGACGGGGCTCAGGTCCTGCGCCTCGTCGATCAAGACGTGCTCGTAGAGGACGGGCTCACGGCTCGTGACGCCGCGGGTGAGGGGGCCGCGCAGCCGCTGGCTCAGCCGTAGCAGCAGGCTGTCGTCCTCGAGGTCGAGCGCCGCGTTTTCGGAGACGTCGCGCCCGTCGATGCCCTGCAGCGACGCTTCGCGCGGCGAGTCGTCGCCGGCGTCGTCGTCGTCATCCCGTTGCTTGCTCTTTTTCGGCGTGGGTTCATCGTCGCGGGCTGCGCGCTCGGCGCGAGCCGCTCGGAGCTCGGCGCGCTCTGCCACGTGCTCGAGCACCTCGCTGATGCGCGCCTCGCACCAGGTGATGGCGCGGGCGAGCTCGCCGCTCTGGAAATCGTCCGGCGCGAGCTCCGCGAAATGCCGCGTGATCAGGCTGCGATCGGAGAGCACCTCGGCGAAATGGCCGAACACGTCGCGCGTCTTCTCGAGCCCGCGCTTGACCAGCCGTTCCAGCGAGATGCGCGCGTTCGAAGACAGCGCCTGACCCGCCGGGCCTTCGAGCAAGGTGCCGAGGGCGTGCAGCCGGTGCGCTGGCACGCGCTGCTTGCCCTTGTTCCAGGCCTCGATGACCGGCCCTGCCGCCGCGTCGCCGGCGAGGGCGTCCTGGAGCTCGCGGTCGAGCTCTTCCGCGACGGTGGCCACGTGGCGGTCGATGAGGTCGAGCATCACGGGATGCTTCTTCAAGCGCGTGACGACCGAGGGCGTGTCGTCGCGGTAGCGCGCGGGCAGGCCGGGCAAGAGCCCCTGGCGCAGGCGGCTTGCCCAATCTTCGTAAGTGCGGATCGCGACGCCGTTCACGCCCAGCGCCGGCAGCACGCCCGCGATGTAGCGAGCGAGCGCCGTGTTGAATACGATCACGAGCAGCTTGTCGGGCCGGAACCTGCGTGAGTCGCGGAAGGCGAGATACGCCAGGCGGTGCAGGCCAATCGTGGTCTTGCCGCTACCGGCGCCGCCCTGGATCACCACCAGCCCGGAGTCGGGACGCGTGATCAGGTCGAACTGGCGCTTGTCGATCAGCGCCGTGATCTCGCGCAGGACCTTGTCTTCGCTGCCGCTGTCTTGCCGGGTGCCGAGGCGACCCGGCTTGTGGTGTTGTTCGGCGCGGATCGCGCTGCCGGCGCCACCCGCGAGCCGCGTCGCGCTCTCGGCGAGGCGCCGCCAACCGCCGCTGCGCTGCCGCGCGAAAGAGCCTTGCGGCGAGCTGATGCGCTCGAGCACCGTGTCCGCGATCACCAGGCTGCGCCGC
>JALYWZ010001119.1 GCA_030852505.1 Myxococcota bacterium
GCCTCGCTCCGCCTCCGGCGCCGCGCGGCGGGCGGGTCCACGACGGGTTCTATTTGCGGCTCGGCCTGGGCTTCGGTGGCGTGTGGGGCTCCGCGAACGAGCCCGATGCAGACGACGAAGATCGCGTCGACTTCAACGGCATCGGTGCGTTCGGTGAGCTGGCGATGGGCGGCACCGTGGCGCCGGGGCTGGTGATCGGCGGAGGCTCGTACTCGGCGATCATTCCGGCGCCGACTTACGAGCGGGTCGACGACGGCGTCAGCGTGACTGGCGGCGGCGTGACTGCGGGTTTGCTCGGACCGATGCTCGACTGGTACTGGGACCCGACGAACGGCTTCCACGCGCAGGGCGCGCTCGGGATCTCGACCGTCGCCGCCGCCGAAGGAGAGGACGAGAGCACGACCATCGGCGGCCGAGAGGTGACGCTTAGCATGCCGGGCGACGACTACGCGGGCACCGGCTTCGGTCTGATGCTCGGCGTCGGGTACGAAACCTGGATCGGCGACGAATGGAGCTTCGGCGGACTGCTGCGGTTGGTCTACCTGAGCGCCGAAATCTCTTCCACGGAGGACGACGACGACAAGCTCGACGTGCACGGGTTCACGCTCGGCGCCCTCGCCACCCTCACCTACCATTGACCTCGAGCCCATCGCCGCCGTTTTCACCGTCGCCGGGCGCGGTGCTTTGCGGCCTCTACCGCCTGGAAGCGCCGCTGGGACGTGGTGGGATGGGCTCGGTCTGGCGAGCTCGGCAGCTCAGCTTGAACGCTCCGGTCGCGGTCAAGCTGATCGATGCGGCGATCGCGGGTCACCCCGACGCGCTCCAGCGCTTCGCTCGCGAGGCTCGGGCCCTGGCGGAGCTTCGGAGCGCGCACATCGTGCAGACGCTCGACTTCGGCACGCACGCCGGCGTCCCCTTCATCGTCATGGAGCTGCTCGAGGGCGAGACGCTCACGGCGCGGCTGCGCCGCCTGGGCAAGCTCACGCCCTACGAGACCGCTCTGCTGCTGCAACAGGTCGGGCGAGCCGTGGGCAAGGCGCACGCGCTCGGGATCGTGCATCGCGATCTGAAGCCCGACAACTTGTTCATCTCGGGCGAAGCGGGCGCCGAGATCGTGAAGGTCCTCGATTTTGGCGTCGCCAAGACGCGAGACGCTCAGCTCGATGGGCTGACCGCGACCGGCGCGCTGCTCGGAACGCCGTATTACATGAGTCCCGAGCAGGCCGAGGGCAGGCGCGGCGTCGATCGGAGGAGCGACCTCTGGGCGTTGGGGGTGATCGCGTTCGAATGCTTGCTCGGGCGCCGGCCGTTCCAGGGCCAGACGTTCTCCGAGGTCCTGGTCGGGATCTGCTCGAGAGAGCCGCCGCTGCCGTCGTCGCTCGGGCCCGTGCCGGCGGGCTTCGACGCGTGGTTTGCGCGTGCTTGCGCCAGGGCTCCGGAGTCCCGCTTCGGCGACGTTCGCGAGTCGATAGACGGGTTCTGCGCGCTGATCGCAGACGCGCCGCGGGCATCGTACTCGCCCCCCATGGGGATGGCAGAGGACGACGCCGCGACGCTCGCCGTGTCGAGCATCGAGTCCCTCGAAACGCTCGCGTTGCCGACGACTGGTAGCGGTCTGTCGCGATCAGCGACGCTGCCCGCAGCAAAGTCGCCGCTGCGCCGTCCGCGCGCGGAGCTCGACTGGTTCGCGATCGCCCTGTGCGGGGCGGCCATGCTGCTCGGTTCTGGCCTGTTCGCGGCCTTCCAGCATTTTCGAGCCCTACCGCCGCCGGCTCCCTCCGTGGCAACTCAGCCGACCGCCAGCGCGTCGGCTCTGGCGAAAACGGTAAGCGCATCGCCGATCCGAGCTCCGGCGCCGCCGAGCACCCTCGCGCGTGCGCCATCCGTCGAGCCCCTGATGCTGGCTCCTCGCATCCCCCGACCCGCGCAGAGCGCCAGGCCTGCTAGCCCGAGGCCTGCGCCCAGTCCGCGCCCGCCGCGGGAACGTCCCAGCGCCGATCTCGGGTTCTGAGCGCCACGGCCTCGACGTTTAGTCTTTGCCGCCGAAGAGCC
>JALYWZ010001120.1 GCA_030852505.1 Myxococcota bacterium
GCACGCGGGTCGTTCGGAGTCCGGCGCGTCGTGGGTCCTGAGTGGCGAGGTCTCGGCGTGTCATACGTTCAGGGGGGTCGTAATCATCATACGATCCGGCTATGATCACACCCATGCAGACAGATCGACTCGTGCGCGTGACGGTGACTCTCGACACCGCCGACGTTGCCCTGCTCGATCGGCTCGCCGCCCTCGAAGGGCTCAACCGCTCGGCGGAACTGCGGTCGATGCTCGCGCAGCTGCGCCCCATGCTCCGCGCGACGGTCGAAGCGTTCGAGGCCGCTGCATCGCAGCGACAAGCGTTCGAGCGCGCAGCCTCTGAGGTCGAGGTGTCGAAGCTCCAGCAGCTGCTGCCGGAGGCTGAAAAGCTCGCGGGCGCCTACCTCGGCGCGCTCGCTCGCATCGAAGGGCTCGCAGCCGCTGAAGCGGCCGCGCAGGGTCCGGACGACGACGAGGACCCCCGTCCTAGTAATCACGGGGGTCACACCCCCACCCCCACCCCGGAGGATGACCGTTGATCCGGGCGCTCGAAACGCGCTTCGACTGGTACGAAGTGACGTTCGATGGGGCCGACGATGGGCGTGAGCGTACAGCGCTCGCCCTCGCGCTGGGCGCGGAGGTCACGCGGGGCAAGCCCCGCAACGGATACGCGGAATGCTGGGTCTTCGAGCGCGACGGTGGGGTGCTCGCGCAGCTGTACGGGCGTTCCGCCCGTCTGGGTGAGCTTCACGTGGTCACGTCGAGCGAGGCGTGCGACGAGGTCGTGCCGATCATCCGGCAACTGTGGCCAGAGCACCGCGTGAGCCGCGCAGACTCGGCGGTCGATTACGCTGCGGACTTCGACGCGCTCGACCGGATCGCGGTCGGGTTCGCGGTCGATCGAGGGATTAGCTACCGGCTCGTGAGCGATAGCAACGGCGGCGCGACACGCTACCTCGGGGCTCCGACATCGGAACTCCGCGTCAGGGTCTACAAGAAATCCGAGCAGCTGCGGGCGCTGCATCCGGAGGCGGCGGCAACGGTGCCAGACGGCATCGTCCGCGTCGAGCTGCAAGCGCGCCCCGGCAAGCGGGCCGTGAAAGAGCGCGCCTCGCTGATGGGGCCTGACGACCTGTGGGGACTCGCGGCCTGGTCGCAGCTGTTCGCCCTCGAAACGCTCGGGTTCGACGCGCCCCGTGTTCCGACGCACTTCCGCCGGCCTAGCGACTGGGACCGCGCGCTCCACTACCTCGGCCAGCAATACGGCCCGGGAATCGAGCGCCGCGTGCTCGAGCTCGGCGCCGATCGCGTGCGCGCCGAAGTACTCGAGGCGCTGGGGCTGTCATGAGGCGCCCGCCGCTGAGCGTGGCCGCGCTGCGGCTCCTGGGGGCCGTAGAGCGCCGTCCAGGGCTCTCTGCGGCGGAAATCGCGGCAGAGCATGGGGCGCGCGCCTGGCAGCTGCTAGCGACGCTGCGGGGCCGGTACTTCGTGCGCTGGGATCGCGGGGGCGCGCACGTGCGCGTCACCGAATCCGGGCGCGGATACCTGCGGGGGCGGGCAAATGCTGCGCGGTGAGTCGTTCGGCGTGGCGGCGGTTCGGTGGCCCATGCGGGAGGTGTGCGACAACTGCGGTAGGAGAGCAATTCGCCATTCGACCGTCACGGGCCTCATGCCGCTGTTCACCGTCGAGGCTCGCCGCGCAGCAGCCGAAGCGCTCGACTGGTTCGGAGATCTCGCGTCGGGCGATCCGGACGCCTGGCTCTGTGAGGGCTGCGGCAATTTCGGCATCCTGAGCGATCCGATGTGGGGCGGCTGACTAGCTGGGTCAAGGGTGCCCGCAGGGCATCGCGTAGCGACGCGAAGCGCCCTTGACGCGGCGTGAACGTGCAGCGGCGAATCTGGTCGGTTCACACCAGGCTCGCCTGGTGTGATACCGGCAAAAACGCCTAGGGCACCGAAAGCTATAGCTTGCTCGGGCGCTCATGATCTCCCGGAGTCCGAAGGGCTCCACGGGGTTGCCCCGCGGATGGCCCCGGGGCGGCAGCCGCGCCTGCGCGGCGGAGCCCGGG
>JALYWZ010001121.1 GCA_030852505.1 Myxococcota bacterium
CACCGCCTCCCGAACCCACGGCGCCCCCCGAGCCCGCGCCGCCCACCGAGCCGGAGCCTGCTCCCGCAGACGCAGCTTCGGCCGAGCCCGCGGAGCCGAGCGCGCCGCCCCCCACGTCCGAAGAGAACCAGGGCCGCTCGATCCGTTACGTGGTGAACCCCGAAGGCATGCGCGTCCGCGTCGCCGGCGTGGTGCTCGTGCCCCGGGCGGAGCTCGTCACCCGCGGCGGGCAGAGCACGATAAAGGTCGAGGTCGAGGCCAGCTCGGAAGACGGGCAAAACCACTCGATCCTCGCGCCGTCCGGTAAAGAGCTGGCCTTCGCCGGCAAGGTGCGCCGCGCCGACGGCACGGAGGAGACCTTCACCGATCAGCGCGAAGGCGAACGCGACGTCTCGATCGGCGAAGGCACGAATGCCAAGCTCTCGCGCACGTTCCCGGACAAGGGCAAGAAGTCCTTCAAGATGGGGGACGAGGTCGAGCTGGCTGTCGGCCTCTGGGGCCTCGGCGACGACGCGATCTCGCGCCGCCCCGTGCTCGGCGTGTGCAAGGTCACTCTGTCCTTCCCGCGCAAGACGGCCAAGCTCAAGGTCGTCCCGCCCGACACGGCGGGCAAGTAGCCACTACACCACCCTTGAAAACCTCGCCGCAAAAGCACAAGGCCTTTGCGCTTTTGCGGCGAATCCGCAGGCTCAGGCCTACTTGACCTGGATGCAGAACTTGTCGGTCTTGAGGTTGCTGATGCCGCTCCAGACCTCGAAGCCGGCGAACACGTTGGTCAGGTACAGGTTGTTGTTGATGACCGGTGTACCCTGCGCCGTCGACGTGCGGTTCTTCGCGTCGGTGATGAAGTCGTTCAGGTCGAAGCTCCACTCGTTGATGGTGCTCGAGGCCACGTAGCTGATGATCGGCCGGCC
This sequence comes from Myxococcota bacterium, assembly GCA_030852505.1. Classification (GTDB taxonomy): domain Bacteria; phylum Myxococcota_A; class Polyangia; order Polyangiales; family Polyangiaceae; genus PMG-095. The sequence goes on from JALYWZ010001121.1 coordinate 915, forward strand.
TTCGAACTGCTGCGACACGTAGGTGCTGAAGGACTTACCGTTGATCGTGGCCTGACCGCCCGAGTGCTGCTCGCCCTCGCCTTCGGCGAAGACGTTGGCAGTCTTGTGGAACCAGACCATGAGGAACGAGCGGCTACCGGGGCCGCCGTCGCCCGCCGTGGGCGAGAACCAGACGTCGTAGGCGACGTTGAACTCGGTTCCGGTGCCGGACCAGCGCCAGGCCGTGGGGATGTCCGTGAGCGCGCTGACCTGCTTGGCCAGGTTGCTGCCGCCGGTGGCCTGACCGTCGCCGCCGGCCGAGCCGATGAACAGCGACGGGTAACCCATCGGCGCGCCGCTGGTCGGGGCGCTGCCGCTGAAGTTCGCGACCGTGAACGACGGGCCGTTGTAGCTGATGTCGTACTGGCCGCCGTTGCCGAAGATGTTGTTCTGCACGTTGATCACCGGCGAGCCGGTATTGGTGGCCACGCGCTGGAACTTGTTGTTCGACGCCAGGGTGCCGTTGAGCGCGCTGCCGCTGGTGGCCGCGCTCAGATCGCAGCCGGCGCCAGCCATGCCGCCCATGTCCGTCTCGGCGATCGAGTTGACGCAGAAGTCGAAGTTGACGTTCGTCTCGGCGCTCGGCACCTGCACGATGACTTGCGAGATCGGCGTCGTGCCGTCGTAGGGCACGCCCTCGCCGCCCGGCCAGCACTCGGTGTTGAACGAGCTGTACGGGACGAAGATGTTGTCGCCGCCCGTGCCGATCTCCGCGCACCAGCGGTGCATCGCGTTGTCGGCGCCGTCTGCCGCCTGGATCTGGAGGCGGAGCTGCGCGGGCGTCGTGGCCGTGATGTTGACGCTGATGCCCATCTTGCCCGGCGTGACCGTGCCGAGCGGGGCGTCGGTCGTGGGCTCCTGGTTCAGGTTCCAGCCGAGCATCGCGCCGTTCGAGCCGTCGGCGACGCCGGCGACGGTGCCCTTGGCGCAAACCGGCCAGTTGGCGACGCCCTCGTAGTCCGCGGGGGCAATCGTGCCGCCGGTGCCGAAGGTCGCGGTCCACGCGAAGCCCTTCCAGGTGCCGGACGTGAAGTAACCCGTTGGAGGACCCGCCGGCTCACCACCACCGCCGCCGCCCGCTGCCGGCATAGCGC
>JALYWZ010001122.1 GCA_030852505.1 Myxococcota bacterium
GGGCCTTTACATCGTCTCGCAGATCGCGATCGCGCACGGCGGAGCGATCACCGCGCACTCGGAAAATGGCACCACGCGCTTCGAGCTCCGCTTGCCGCGCCACGGCCCGAACGCCCCGAACGCCCCAACCGCATAACCGGATCCGCGACGGCGAGGCGCGGCTGCGGATCCTCGATTGAGCGCGCTCGGGGACCTCGCGCCGCTCCTCGCCGTACGTCGCGCACGTCCCAGCGTGCGCCCCCAAAATTCAGCGATTGCCTGCGCCCTTCCTCGTGACTCTGGGCAGCGCAGTGTGCGGGCTGACCTCGAGCTCTGCCGCGTCGGATTCGCCGCGTCGGAGCCTCGGCACCGCGGCGTAGGCGATCATCGCGGCGTTGTCGGTGCAGGCGCGAGGCAGGGGAATGCACAGCGAGAGGCCGTGCTTTTCGGCGGCACGCGCGGCCTGGGTGCGAAGCTGCCGGTTCGCTGCGACGCCGCCGCCGAGCACGATCGTGGAGACGCCCTCGCGCGTGGCAGCGACGACCGTCTTGTGCACGAGCGCGTCGATCACCCGGGTCTGGAAGGCGGCGCACAGGTCGCGCAGGCGCTGGTCGTTGCCGGGGCGGCCGTTCTGCTCGACGTAGCGCGCGACGCTGGTCTTCAAGCCAGAAAAGCTGAACTCGAGCGAGCTCTTGGCGCGCATCGGCGCGGTGAGCTCGATGCGCGTCGGGTCGCCTTCGTGCGCGAGCCGATCGACGACGGGGCCGCCGGGGTAGCCGAGGCCGAGCAGCTTCGCGACCTTGTCGAAGGCTTCGCCCGCGGCATCGTCTCGGGTGGCGCCGAGCTCGCGAACTTGCGAGTGCTCGGGGCCGTCGACGCGGTAGAGCGCGGTGTGCCCGCCGGAAGCGAGCAGCGCCACGAACGGAAACTCCGGCGGCGGCGCGGACGCGGCGTCGGGGTAGACGAGGAACGCGGCGAGCAGGTGACCGAGCAGGTGATCGACGCCGACGATCGGCAGCTCGGTCGCGAACGCGAGCCCGCGCGCGATCTGCACGCCGACGAGCAGCGCGCCGGAGAGCCCCGGGCGGCTGGTGACGGCGATGCCCGTGATCTCAGCGAGCCCGACGCCCGCGCGCGAGAGCGCGGTCTCGATCACGGGGCGTGCGTTCTTCAAGTGATCGCGGGAAGCGAGCTCCGGCACGATGCCGCCGTAGGGCGCGTGCACGCGGATCTGGCTCTCGATCACGTCGCTCAGCACGGCGCCGCGCTCGTCGACCACGGCCGCGGCGGTCTCGTCGCAAGAAGTTTCGATGCCTAGGACGAGCAACGCACGCCTCGACGGCTCAGAAGCCGCAGCCCTCGTCCCGGCGCGACAACGTGAACAGCGCAAACCCCGGCCGGCTCCCGGCGCGCGCGTCGGCGGCCGGCAGCGTGGCGGGTTTCAAGATCCGTACCTCGATGTCGTCGTTGCGCATCAGCGACACCACCGCGAGCATCGTTCCCTGGCAGGTCGAGTCGGCCCAGGCGAAGAAGTTGTAGTCGCGGCCGTCGCCGAACTCGAGCGTCGACAGCGGGTCGTGATCGAGCTCGGGGATGGCGCGCAGCGCGGAGTCGTCGAACAAGGCCATGCCCTCGGACGCGCACAGGCCGTTGTCGTCGTCCGTGGCGATGTTGCCGACGACCACGGTCTGCGACGGGCGCGTCTCGTTGCGCGACCCCGATTCCCCGCTGCCGTAGGCGCGGGAGGTGCGCTCGCGCAGCGCGTCGATGTCGAGCTTCATGCGCATGCGCAGGGCCGGCGGCACGCCGTCGGGCAAGACGCCTTCGTGAAACGCGGGCGAGCCGACCATCGGCCCGCAATACGCGGCGTTGCCGTCGGTGTCGAAGCGATCGAGCGAGGTGCAGCCGAGGCTGCACGGCACGCCGAGCGCGATCGCGAGAAACGGGGTGGTCAGCCTCATGGCGGCGGGGCGGGCTCTTCGAGCAGCGCGCGAGCGCTCTTTCTAACGCGGGGCTCGGGGTCTGCGCCACTCGCTTGCGTGAGCGTGCGCCGGGCGACCGCGGGCGC
>JALYWZ010000361.1 GCA_030852505.1 Myxococcota bacterium
CGCAAGCTCGTGGATGGCCACCGACGGCACCGGGCTGAAGGTCATCGTTCCGGAGCTGCCGGTCGCGCACAACGGGTACGTCGAGCTCTACCGAAACGACGAGGTCGCGGTCTTCCAGTACGAGCCGGACAAGAGCGGCGACGTCGTCGCCGCCAAGCTCAAGCCATTCCGCGGCACGCTTACCGCCGATGCCGAGCACCGATTCAACGACGTCTTCGCTTCAGGCGCCGTGATCGAAGCCGGCTGCAACGCTCACGGCCGCCGCAAGTTTCGCGACGCTGAGGCCACGCAACCCGTGCTTGCCGTCGAGGGCGGCGCGTTCCTCGGCGCGATCTACGGTGAAGAAGAAAAGGCTCAGAAACTCCGCCTCGCCGGGGACGCGCTCCGAGAACATCGACAGCGATTCATTCGCCCCATCGCCCAAAACTTCGAGCGCTGGTTCGATGCCGTCGAGCCCACGCTCTTGCCCTCCGAGCCGCTGGCGGCGGCGATCGGTTACTACCGGCGACACAAGGCCGCGCTCTTCCGTTTCATCGACGACCCGCGCGTCCCGATCGACAACTCGCCCACCGAGCGCCTGTTCCAGAACGTCGCCAAGCTCCGCCTCAACATGCTCTTCGCCGGCAGCACCGAGGGGGCGCACCGGGCCTGCGTTCTGCTCGGAATCGTCGCCACTTGTCGCGCTCAGGGCGTCCACGCTCAAGCCTATCTCGCCTGGGCCTTCGAGCGCCTCGGCACGCATCGCGATGTCTTCGGGCTGAACCTCGAAGACATGACTCCGGCGGCCTTCAAGAAAACGCTCGGCTGAGCTCTCGCTCGCTGCACGTCTCACAGCGGCGCGCATCCCGCCGTCGCTGATCGGTCACAGCGGTGCGACAGTCACGGCTCACCCGATCCGCTCACGCCAGTGGCCGGGCCTGCGCTTCGCATGCGCCACGGCGGCAACCGTAACGTCGTCGCCCTGTACCACCTTGACAATCGAGTACGGGAACCGGGACAGCGGATGACTCCGCGTCAGCGGATCGTACTGGCTGATCGGCCACACGAGAGGCCAATCCATGACACGTCCGACGGCTGTCTCGAGTTCAGCCCGGAAGTCATTTCCGAGGCCAGGCTGTCGCTCGTTGTACCAACGCACCGCGGCCTCCGCCTCCGCGCTTGCGACGCGGTGGAACCGCAACCGCGTCACATTCGACCGGCGGCTTCGAGCCGAGCTCGAACGTTCTCCCAGTCGTCGAGCTCGGCCGTACCTGCCTCGATCTCGTCAACGCGACGCTTGATTTCATGGGTCCAGGCAGCCGAGGCGTCCGAATCCTCCGGTTCGAGGCTCTGGATTAGCTCATGCGCGATGCGTGCTCGCTCCCCCGCTGCAAGCGCCAGCGCTTCTTCCAGGACTCGGGCTGCGTCAGCCATGGCACCGTTCTACATGGGCTGCGCCGCTCGGACCAGTCCTGCCGATGGTCGGACCGCGGGAAATGCGGAGTGGTTGCGGGCGGCATCGGCTCTGCCAATCGCCAGCCTCATGGAGCCATGTTCCGAGGGGTTCGTCACCATCTTGGAGCCGGCTGATCACCAGGCTCATGTAGGCTCCGGGCGCGCGGAGCAGTGCGACAGTCACGCCGAACGGACGCGGCGCCACCGGAAGCCACTCGGCCGCGCTCTCGTACGGCATGCGCGCTTCTGGAAGCCGTGCGCGGGCGGGAGGGACGCGCGGTCGACCTTCCGGAAGGGATCCCGATCGTGACGGGCGAGACGCTGGAGCCTCCGGAAGCCTTTCGCGGAGCGCTACGTCGAGCCCACCTCGCTTCCGGAAGCTTAGCGACAAGTCCGCGCGGCATCCCTGCAGCTTCGAGAAGCTTGTCGCCGTGCACCGTGCATCAACAAAAGCCTTCCGGAGGCTTCGCGGCTAACGAACGGCTCCGGTTTTCGTCGAAATGCCCGACTTCCGGCCCTGCACGGCCATCGTTGACACCTGGATTTCCGCCGCCAGCGGAGCGGCGGACAGGATCTCCTCAATATCTCCTAAGACAAGACGGACTCGGCTGTTTACAACAAGGAGGCTGAGCTGGGTCCGAACCGAGGAGTGTCTCGCCGAGCTCCTCGAGGAGAGGCAAATGGGTAACTCTCAGGTGGTCGAGGTGGTTAACGTGAAACAGGCGGCGCCCGGCGCCCGAGCTGGGCTGCTTTCATCGCCGCTGGCACAAGTCGCGCTGCTGACGGCGATGATTTTTGCAGGGGCCACGGCGGCGTGGGGGCTCGAATTCGGGCTGCGTGTCGCGCTCCTGGCAAGCGCCGGTCCCATGTTCGGGCTGCACGCCAGACGGTGGTGGGATCGCGCTCGGGAGCGGCAGTCGTTCAGTCCCCTGTCTAGGGCCGAGCATCTGGAAGAGCGCCGAAGAAACTTGCCCGCGTATGCGTCGGCCACGGTGATGACGCTGGGTGCGCTGTTCACGATCGTAACAGCGCTCGGTGGCTTTGAGCTTGCTGCTCGCGTGATGGCACCGTTGGCTTTGCTGATGCCGGTCGTGTTCCTCGTTTGGTACTGGCAATCACGATAGGAACGGGTCGTCCGCGGGGACGGTTGTAGGAGACGTTTCGGCCGGCACGGGGGGCGCCGGCTCCGGGGGCTGCTGCACCTCGAGCGACGGCGCTTGCTCGAGCTTGGCAGGCTTGCTCGAAAGCCTCTTGCGCAGGTGCCGCCTGATGAAGAGCGACGGAGCAATGTTGTCGGCATCGCCATCGTTCCAACGCAAGAAGACGATCGCGCGGCGCACCTGGTCGTAGAGCGCAGTGACGACCGTGAAGGCGCGCTTTCGGACGTCCACGGTCTCGGCGATGAGCGCGCTTCGCTGCTCCTTGCGACCGACGGCGCGGAGGATGTCGGCCGCGATTGCGTCCGCGCTCCGAATGTCCGCCTCCGTCGTCTGGCACCTTCCCTGAATACGCGGCAAATGCTCGCGAAACAGCCCAGAAAGGACGAGCAGATCGGACGCTAGGTTCTTGTATCCGACGGGGCCGAGCAGCTCATCGAGGCGCGCAGTCTGGATTCGACCGCGCCGCAAGAGGTCTCGCGCGTCACGAAGCATCAGCCCGCGGAGCTCCATACCTCTCGCAGCCAGGGGGCGGAGCTTAGCCGGCGGGTCGGTCGCAATCAGATAGAGGGTGTGTGCATGACGCAGCGCCATCGCGTAGGCGTCGAGGCGTCGCATCCTCTCTCGATCCAGCAGAGGAGCTGCGCGCTCGAGCTGCTCCAGCCTCGGAACAACCGTCGAGTGAGCGGCGAGCATCGTCCCCACGATGGCGGTGATGTCGAGGTTCACGTCGCGGATGTCGTCGGGCTCCAGGGCCATGAACTCCGGCAAGAGCTCCTGATAGCAAACGGCGAACACGGCCGTCTCGTGTTCCGCGTCGTGAGTGACCGGGTCGAACATTCATTCCTCCACTCCCTTCAACACACGCGCCAACGGAAAAACTGGCGCCCTCCAAAAATCTCCTCGAGATCTCCTCAATACCTCCTCAGTTTCTCCTCAAATAAAAATCGACCTCGCGCGTTGAACACACGAGCGACGAAGAACGCGGATGGGCCGCCCACTCTGCCGCTCGGGAGGAGTTAGCAATGACCGAGGTCAACAAGATCAACGACACGGCGGTCGACGAGAAGACCGTGTTCGAAAAGCACTACGAAGAGCTGTTGCCGGAGATCCGAGCCTTCGACGCCGACAAGGTGGTGCAAGTCAACCTGGACATCATGCAGCTCGTATCGACGGTGCTCGGATCTCTGCCAGAGATCGTCGCGAAGGAGGGAGAGATCCGGGGTCAGCTCGCCGGCTTCGACATCGACCGGGCGCTGCGGCTCGAAGCGTACGTGATGGCGCTGAGCCACGCTCATCGGGAGTGGCTGAACGCCGTCAAGCCGCAGGATGGCTTCGAAGCCTTGATCGCGGAGGCGACTCAGCTTCGCCAAAACCTGTTCAGCGACGCTTCCGCGCTCGTGCAGAGGAAACTGATGGACGGCGCTCACCTGGCGGAGCTGATCGGGCCGATCGGCTACAAGAACCTGGCGTCCGATTTGCTGGTTCTCGCCGGCATGTTTCGCGAGCAGTACGCGGAAGTCGCGGGCAAGTGCGCGACTCAGAAAGCGGAGATCGCGCGGGCCGACCAGCTCGCCGCGGATATCCTGCGGGCCGTCGGGCTGAAAGAGCAGGGCACGGCCTTGATCGCGGAGACGACGGACATCAGGAACCGCGCTTTCACGATCGTGATCGAGCTCTACGACCAGGTGCGGCGCGCCATCCAGTATTTGCGCTGGAAGGAGGGCGACGCGGACACGATCGCTCCGTCGCTGTTCGCCGCGCGGAGCGCTCGCAAGCGCACGGAGACGCCGAAGCCTCCCGCTCCGACGCCGCCCGTTCCACCCGTCACGGGCGATTCGCCGGTGACGGGCACTTCACCGGTGGCTCCCGCCGCAACCGCCGTCACTCCCGTGCCGGCTGATCCGTTTCTGAGCTGAAGCACGAAAGGTGAATGACGATGGGAAAGCCGCCTCTGTTCTGTCTGGGCGCGTGGCGCCTTCCGGATCGAACCGGAGGCGGCAACCCACTTCGCTTGCCTGCAAAGCACCTGGTCACCCACGGCGTCGCCGTGGGCATGACCGGGAGCGGAAAAACAGGCCTGATGATGGTTCTGGTCGAGGAGGCACTCCGGTGTGGCGTCCCGACCATCGTCATCGACGTGAAGGGGGACCTTCCGAACCTGTTCCTGTCACTCCCCTCCTTCGCCCCGGAAGCTCTCGTCCCCTGGCTCGAACCGAGCGACGCCGACCCCGCCTCTTCTCTGGCAATTGCCGCCGAGCAGTCTCGACTGCGGCAAACCGGCTTGGAAGAGGCGGGCGTCGGGGAAGCCGAGCTCCGGCAGTACTGCCGGGACACGCGCGTGCGCGTCCTCACGCCCGGCAGCAGCGCTGGCGAGCTGCTCCACGTCCTCTCCCCGCTCGAACACCGTTCGCCGCAGTGGGACACCGACGTCGAAGCGGCGCGCCAATCGTTGAGTGCGACCATCTCGCTGGTGCTCCGGCTCCTCGGGCGCGATCCAGACCCTGCCCGGAGCCGCGACCACGTGCTCTTGTCTGTGCTCGCGGAGCGGCGCCTGGCCGCGGGACAAACGGCCGAGCTCCCGGCGTTGCTCGCGGAAATCGCGGAGCCTCCGGTGGCAGAAATCGGCGCGCTGCCCGTGAACTCATTCCTTCGCAAGAAGGAGCGAACCGCCCTCGCAGCCAGCCTCAACACGTTGCTGGCGTCGCCGACCTTTGCGAGTTGGCGACAGGGCGTTCCGCTGGACGCCGCGGCGTGGACTAAGCCGGAAGGCGGCGCCACTCCGTGCACGATCGTCAGCGTCGCGCACCTCGACGACGACGAACGCGCCCTCGTTCTGGGTGTAGTCCTCGAGGAGATCCTTTCGTGGGTCCGCGGGTTGCGCGGCAGCTCGACGTTGCGCGCGCTGCTCGTCTTCGACGAGGTTTATGGATACCTCCCGCCGTACCCCGCCAACCCTCCGACCAAGCGCCCGCTCGTGTCGCTCATGAAGCAAGCCCGCGCATTCGGCGTCGGCGTGCTGGTCGCCACCCAGAACCCGATGGACCTCGATTACCG
>JALYWZ010001123.1 GCA_030852505.1 Myxococcota bacterium
TGACGACGAAGCGCTTCACCACCAGGTCCGCCCCCGGAGTCGCGGCCTTCCCCGGTTCGTCGCTCTTCGGTGCGACCGCACTCAACACTGCCGGCTTGTCCTGCTTCGGCGCCGGCGGCTCGGCGCGCTGTTGCGGGGCAGCGGGCACCACCGGCGTCGGGGCCACGGCCGAGCCCGTGACGACGCGCGACACGGGCGCAGAGCTTTGCTCGCGGTCCGGGCTGCAAGCGAGCGCCGCGACGGACGCCGCGAGGGACAACACCGAAATGGCGATCGCGCCGACTGCCAACCCGCGAGATTCGTTCTGACTCATCGAAACATTTCCTTTCGAGGCAGGCTTCGAAGCTCGCCTGGCTCGCCCTGGCCTGGAGCAAGGGCCAGGCCGTGGACGCGATCGCGTTTTTCTCGAGAAAACCTGGGGACGCGTCCGGACCTCGCGTTGCTTGCTGGACGCGGAGCGCGTGTCGCGGCTTCCACAGCGCGCACCGCCCTCAGATCGCGGCTGCAACGCTGTCGGTGAAAATCCGCAGAAGGCGCCTGCTGGAAGCGGCCGCACAGGCTCCTGCGCGGCCCTGCGAGCGTAAGTCCCGGAAGCCATTGGCGTTCTGACTCGCTCGGCTCCCTTGCGCGACGCCCGCGCAAAACCCGAATCGCCGGCAGAAACCGGGGGAGGGGTATCGAATTCCGGGCTACTGTTAGGGAGTCTGGGCCTTCCTGCCCGGCCCCCCGCTCCCGTCCCGCTCGCCTCCCGCTCCATCGAACGGTTACAGCTCCAAAGACGAATGGCCGACGCCCCGCTGACTCAAGCTCCCACGGAGTACCGTGATCCGGAGGAAACGCTCGACGGGAGCGCGTCGAACGGCGGGGAGGCTCCCTTCATGGCCGGCGAGCTGGTGGCGGAGCGGTACCGCTTGATCCGGATGCTCGGCCAGGGCGGCATGGGCGTGGTCTGGGTGGCGCACTCCCTGGTGCTGGGCGTCGACGTCGCGATCAAGCTGATGCGCTCGGGGATCGCGAAGCCCGAGCTCGCCGCGCGCATGGCGCGCGAGGCGCAGGCCACCGCGACGCTCGGCCACCCGGCGCTGGTGCGGGTCTTCGACTTCGGGGTAACTCCGAAGGGGACGCCGTACCTGGTAATGGAGCTCGCGCACGGGGAGACACTCGGAGCGCTGCTGCGCCGGGAGCACCGCCTGAGCGCCGTGCAAGCCGTGCAGATGCTGTTGCCGGTCGCGGACGGGCTGCGCTGTGCGCACGAGCGCGGCATCGTCCACCGGGACATCAAGCCGGAGAACGTGTTTCTGGCGCGCGACGCGCTCGGGCGCATCCAGCCGAAGCTGCTCGATTTCGGCATCGCCAAGCTGGAGCACCAGACCGGCGACGGCCGTTTGACTCAGATGGGCGTCGTGCTCGGCAGCCCCGAGTTCATGTCACCCGAGCAAGCCCGCGGCGATCAGGACACGGACGCCCGCTCGGACGTCTGGTCGCTGTGCGTGGTGCTGTACGAGATGCTCACCGGCACCGTCCCGTTCAAGGACGAGAACTACAACGCGCTCATGCAGTCGATCCTGCACGAAGCGCCGGTACCCACCACCGAGTACGCCACCGGTGATCGCGACCTGTGGCTGGTGATCGAGCGAGGGCTCGAGAAGTCGCGCAACACTCGCTGGCGCAGCATGACCGACCTCGGCGAGGCGCTCGCGCTGTGGCTGTACGAGCGCGGGGTGAAGGAAGATCTGGTGGGCAACTCGCTCAAGGCGCTCTGGCTCGGAGGCAGCCTGAGCGGCGTGAGCTCGTCCGCTCTGGACCACTCCGACCCTCCCCGGATGGCGACGCTGGCAGAGCGCGTGCGCGCGCCTGCCGGGCTGAAGTTCCGGTTGCTCCGCGCGCGTCGAGCGCTCAAGACCGGCGCCCGCGTCGCGGCCGTGCTCGCCGTGCTGGTCGTGTTGGCCACGCTGTTCTCGAACCGCACCAGTACGGCCGAGCAAGAGCGCGCCCTGGCAGCCGCAGCGGAGCCCGCGCCGACGCCCACGGCCGCTCCGCTAC
>JALYWZ010000362.1 GCA_030852505.1 Myxococcota bacterium
TCGCCGCACCCCCCTCGGCCGCAGCGCCGCCCGTGGCCGTTGCCATGCCGCCGCTCGTGCTGGGAGCTTCGGTTGCCGTGGCGGCTCCCCCCGTACCGGACGGGGCTCCATCCGTTTTCGTTCGCGGCAGCTCCCCCGGAGAGCCCGCGACGCGGAGCTCGGCGTTCGACGCCGGCCCCGAGTCACCACAGGCAAGCGAGATCCCTCCTGAAAGCAGCAAGCCGCTCCAAACCGCCCAGCGCATCTCGCGGATCTGCATGGTCCCAGCCGTCCATGCCCGGTTCCGCGCCTTCGTCTTCACTCGGAACCCGGAAATCGCAATTGGGCGGGTTGCCGTGGAATCTTCTACTTATCGAGCAACGATTTTCGCAGCTCGCCGAGCCCGCGCTGTTCGAGCCAGCGATACACCTGTTTGCGCGAGCGCCCGGTGGCGCGGGCGACGTCAGCGACGACCCCGCGGTGCGCGTGGAGCAGCGCTTCCAGTGCTTCGCGCGTGGGCACGCCTTCGCTGCCGTCGTCGCGGTCGTCTTCACTCGCGTCGGGGAGCCGCGGATCGAGCGTCGGTGCGCTCCTCCGCGTGAGACGCGGCACGGGCTCCCGCGGCTCGGCTGGCGGCGAGCTCAGACTGTAGCCGTCGATCAACGAGCGCGTCCAGACCGCGAGGCCCGCGCCGCGCAGCTTGAGCTGCACGGCAATGCGCCGCAGATCGCGCGCATTGTGCGGGTACGCATCGAGCAATAGCGTGCTCGCGAGCTCGGGGTCGAGCTCGGCGCGCGCTCCCTCGAGCATCGCGCCGAGCATCGGCAGCACGTCCTCGCGGCGCTCGCGCAGCGGCGGCATCTCGATCACGAAGTCGGAGATCCGCGCCAACAGATCGCCGCGAAAGCGCTCGGGATCACGCAGGTCGCGGTTGGTCGCGGCGACGAGCCGCACGTCGCACGTGACCGGCTGCGTCGCGCCCACCGGCACCACCTGCCGCGTCTCGACGGCGCGCAACAACTTCGCCTGCAACGTGAGCGGCAGCTCGCCGATCTCGTCGAGGAACAACGTGCCGCCGTTCGAGCTGCGGAACAGCCCGAGCGAATCACCGCGCGCGCCCGTGAACGCGCCCGCGACGTGGCCGAACAGCTGACTCTCGGCGAGCGCCTCCGGGATCGCCCCGCAGTTCACCGCCACGAACGGCCCGCTGCGTCGGCTGCCGGCGTGCACGGCGCGGGCGGCCAGCTCCTTGCCCGTGCCGGACTCTCCGAGGATCAGCACCGATGCAGAGCTCGGAGCGACCTGCGCGAGCGTGCGGCGGATCTCGCAGAGCGCCGGAGACGCGCCGACCAGGCCGAGGTCGTGCCGCGGATCCGCGCGGTGCCCGAACTCCGGCTCGAATCGCAACAAGAAGAACGAATCACCGACCCGCACTGGCTCCCCCTCGAAGAGCTGCGCCTCCTGGATCTGCCGGCCCGCCACGAACGTGCCGCTGCGGCTGTGATCGAGCAAGCGCGCGGTGCGCTGCTGCGGGTCGACCTCGAGCGTCGCGTGGTGCCGGGACACGAACGGATCTTCGGGAAACGCGACGTCCCCCTCGACCGCGGCGCGCCCCACCGCCACGCGCGGCGCGCGCAACCTGAGCTCTCGCGGTTGCCACCAATTGCCGGGAGAGCCGAGCCAGTGCACGACCGCGACCAACGCCTCACGCTCCACGCGGGGGTCGGTGCGCTCGGCGGTCGTCTTCAGGCTCACGACCGGCCGATGCTAGCACGCAGAGAGCGCGCGACGCTCAGGGCCTCATATAGCGAATTGCTTGGGAGCGCGGGGGCGGGATGCAGCCGTCGGTGCACTCCGGCACGGCGGATTCGTCGCATTCGGCCTCGCCGTCTCCGTCGTCGTAACACAGCCGGAGCGGCGGCGAGATCCCGACGTTGCCCACGTTGTCCTCGGCGCGCCCGGCAACGCAGAACCAACCCTCCTGAACGAACTGGCCGATCTCCCAGTCCGTCCCGGTGCAGGCAGGTCCTCGCCCCAGGTTGCCGATCCCGAAGATCATCGGAATCTTGGAGTCCACGTCCCACTTCACGACACGCGTCATGTCGTTCCCGAAGGGTGAGCACAACTGGGCCGGGGCTTGGGCGTTCTGATACTGACAGCGTTCGGGCAGCTCCGGCGCGCCTTCGGCGCTTGCAGGGCCGAACCAGGACGATCCCGCGGATGCGATCCCGTTCAGGTGCTGGAAGGGCAGATCGTTGCGCGTCTCGATCAGCTCGTCGCAGTAGCCGTCGCCGTCCTCGTCGATCAAGAGCGGCTTGCTCACGTCCGCTTGCAGGTAGATGTACACGGAGTCCAGGCGCTGCCCCGCGTAGTAGCGGATGTTCTGCCCCGGAGCCTCGTTGGTCAGATCCGACACCAGGGCTCGGAAGCGGTGCACGTCCTCGATCGTCTCCAGATCGTTGGCGGAGAGCGGGCCCACCGGATCGAACGGGAACGAGCAATACGGATTATCGGGATCGCTCGAGGGTTGCGTCTCGATCACGGGGCCCGGATCGAGGTCCACCTCCGGGGGGACGTTGTCGAGGTACAGAATCAGCGACTCACCCTCTGCCATGTTGCCCACCTCGTCGGTGGCGCGGATCGTGATGGTGGCCTGGATCTTCGAGTCTTTCTCGGCCTGCACGCTGTCGAACAAGAACACGTAGCCGGTGGTCCCCATCCGCGCCCAGGTCCCGCCCTCGCCGTAGTTGTACTCCTTGTCGTTGAGCTCCAGCACGAGCGTGTCCGGGTCCACGCCCGAGAGCGCGTCCTCGACGGAGAACTGGACCCGAACCTGTCCGCCCACGACCTGCTCGTTCTTCGGCGAAGCGATCGACACGATCGGGCCCTGACCGTCGATCACGAAGGAGTAGTCCCTCCGGTGCAAGCCGGCCTCGGGGCTGCGCGAGTTCCGCGCGAGGATCGTCACGGGGACCTCCCCGTTCGGGATATCGGTGAACAGGTCGCGATCCGTGAAGTCGACGAACGCCTGGTAGGTTTCACCGTCGTCGGTCGTGACGGGGATCGGGATCTCCTTGACGAGCAGCGTCACCTCGTCCACTTCCGCGCCCGGATCGCGGTCCGCCAGCGGGGCCGGCGTGACGTCGAACTCGAAGCGCACCGCGCCGCGCAGCGCGTGCGCCGAGTCCTCTTCGGGCTCGACCACCTGAATCGTCGGTCCCTTGTCGAGGAAGGTGCCGATGGTCCGGCTCGCGAGCTTCGCCGGAAGCGAGGTGTCGCGCGCGCTGCAGCGCAGCGAAACCGGCCCGTTCTCGTCGATGCCCGTCACGAACAGGTGCGCGCTGAACTCGTCCGGAACGTCGGTCGGCTCGGCGGACATCGACTCGACCAACTTGCCCTCGGCGTCGAGCAGGTCGATGACCACGCTCGACTTATCGACGGGCATCGCGCCACCGATCGTCGACTTTTCGACGCGGCAGACCACGTCGATTTCGGTGCCCACGATCACCGCGCCGTCCGCCGGATCGTCCAGCGCCTCGGGGCTCGTGATCTCGATCTCGGGTGCTCCTGGCTCCGTGACGTCGCTGCCCTCACCCGCTTCTGCGCCCACGGGCGGCCGCGAAGTTCGGCCTCCCTGCCCGCTCGGCGGAGCCACGACTCCCGGCTTGGCACCCTCCTCGGTCGGCGGCGCGATGGTTCGGTCTTCACTCCCACACGCCGCGGCGATCCCGACCGCAAGCAACGCCCCCGCAACCTGGGCGGGTAGTCCCCGGAAACTACTCGACATTCACGAACGATAAACGCCGCTCACTTCCCGCACAAGCACTGGATGAGCTCGAACGCGAACGCGGATGGACCGGAATCCCTGCTCTCACCTGCAGACTCCCAGGCCGTGGTGCAGGCCTTCGGCCGCCCCGCCTCGCGTGCGGCACACACCGGATCCGCTGCGGTGGAGCAGCCCGGGTTCCTTTTGACGCAATCGAACACCCCGCTGCAGGCCCCGAGGCAGTAGCCGCTGTCCGTGGACGTGGCGGGACACTTTGCAGCGCAGGATTTGGATTCGCAGCGGTCGTGGTTCGCGTCCAGGCAATTGGCGAGGGTGCTGCTGCTGCCCCCGGTGGCTCGGGCAACGCTGCTGTCGTCGTCCACGAGCTCGGCCTTGGGCAACAAGCAGCTAACCGCGAGCAACGCGCCCACGACCGACCACACTCTCCGACGCCCGACACTGCTCATCCAGAACCAGCGGCGTTTCTAGCATTGGAGGCGCCAAAACGCCTAGCGCGGCGCAGTCACAAGCTGCACTCGAGCTGCCGCGACAGGTGTTGCGAGTCGTTGCCGATCTGCGCGCCGTGCTCGAGGGCGCTCTCCCAGCTGGCACAGCTAGGCTTTTGCGCCCAGCACGAGGGATACACGGTTTGGCCGGACACGTCGTGCTTCACATAACGGGGCACATTCACGCACACCGCGCCCTCTGTGCTCCAGCCGGCCTCGAACGACAGCTCGTCTTCGACCGCCACCTGGACGCCCGCCGGATCGAAGACGTCGATCAGCGTCCCGTCCTCGGTGTGAGAAACACCATCTCCGCAATAATCAGCGCGGGCCATGCGCGTGCAGGTCTGGTGCAGGTCGGCACCGACGAGCCACGGCCGGTAGCCCCACGTCACGCATTTTCCGATCACGCCCGACAGGCAAGCGAAGGTCGAATCGGCGCCGTGCGCGCTCTCGTGTCTCGCGCCGGTTTCGTCCCACACGCCCGGCACGAACAACCCCGCGGCGTCCTCGGCGCACACGTTCTGTCCGTCGAGCTCGAGCTTGTACAGCGGCAAGTCGTCGAGCTGCGGATGCGTCGCGACCTCCGCGATCTCGAGCCACACCGTCACGCCCAGATTCGAGGCAAACGGCAGCAGCAGGCCGCGCAGGGCCGTGCCAGACACGTCCGCGCCGTCGAGATCGCGACCGAGCAGCCCGCCGTCTTCGAAGCCGACTCGCACCAGGTTCTCGCGGCGCACGGGCAAAGCTTCACCGGCGGCCCAGCTGATCGCGTCCTCGAGCGTGAGCCCGCGCAGCGCCGTGCCCTCGAGCAGTCGCGGATCGAAGGCGATCGGCGCGTCGGGCTCGGCCGCAACCGAGCTCTCGGCGAAGCTCGCGCCCGCCAGACCCGCCGGGCTCGTGTCCACGCCGTTCAGCGCGATCCGGTTCAGGTTTTCGCCGTTCAGCGCGATCCGGTTCAGGCTCTCACCGTTCAGCGCAATCCGGTTCAGGCTCTCTCCGTTGAGCGCAATCCGGTTCAGGTTTTCGCCGTTCAGCGCGATCCGATTGAGGTTCTGACCGTTCAGCGCGATCCGGTTCAGGTTCGTTCCGTTGAGCGAGATCCGATTCAAGCTCTCCCCGTTCAGACCGAGCTTGTTCAGGTTCTCGCCGTTCAGACCGAGCTTGTTCAGCTCGTGCCCGTTCAGGCTGACACCCTGGAGTCGCGTGCCCTGCTCCTGAGTCAGCGCCGCGCTACACGGCGGGCTCGTCTCCTCCGGCCCTGGCTCCATTGCGCAGGCGCTGGCGGACAACACGAGCAGAGACAGAACCGGAAAGGCAGAGCTTCGGCGCATGCCGCCAGGGAACCGCCCGCCCCTCCCGCCGTCAAGGGCATTTCATTGCTTGAGCTCCGAA
>JALYWZ010000050.1 GCA_030852505.1 Myxococcota bacterium
TGTACACCGTCGAGCTCGTGCGTCTCGATGCCCTCGTGGAACGCCGGCCCCGCGAACCAGAAGAAGCGTGTCGGCGGGTAGTCGAGACGCGGCTTCGTCTTACCTCGCTCGAGCGCGACGTCGATCGTGTGCGGCACCTGCGTCGTCAGCTCGTGGAACGAGAGCGCGGAGATGAGGCAGAGGACGCCCTGCGGGACGCGCTTGGCCACCGTGACGAGGTCCGGGTGGGCGAGCGGATCGAGCGAAGCCAGGCGGTAGAGCCCTCGGGAGACGGGCACCACGACCCCGGCGTCACGCATCGCGTAGAGCGTCTTCCGGTTGAGGCCGAGGCGCAGAGCTTCGGCCATGCGGAGGCCGCCCCCATGCTGGCGGAACAGCTCGACCTCTCGCTCGAAGACCCGGGTAGCCACGGGGACATATTCCCTTCAAACTTATGAAAAGTGAAGTGATTTTGTCTCCTTGCACAAACGTCCGCCCCGCGAGCGTGAACTCGCCCGTACGCAGCGTGTTGTACACGAGCGTCGAGGCGAACATGGCTGTCGCGCCGAGCCCGAGCTGGCCCGCTCGAAGCTTGGGATCTGCGGCGGCGGTCATGATTCAACTTGGCGTTGTCACGCACGAAACGTATCCCTAGGTCCGTTTCGTCCGAGCCAGCCTCACGTTTAGGAACCGTGGGTTCCCTTTCGTGCTCGTTGTGCACGGCCGCCGGCCAGATACAGGTCTTCGCCAGCTTTGGGGACGCGCGACCCTCAAACGTGGGGAAAGGCCAATCGGCGGTTGCTACTTGCCCTGCCAGCCCAGCGTGAGCAGGAAGGCACACTCGCTGATCGCTTCCACGTCGTGGCGCAAGCCTCGCTCGAGCACGAGCAGCCGCCCCGCAGGCAGCTCGATGGCCGTCTCGGGAAGCTTGAGCCGTACGTTTCCGCTGAGCGTCTGCAGCGACGCCGTATCGTTCGCTTGATGCTCGGCGAGCCGCGCGCCTGCCTTCATCACCACGAGCACGATCCGCAGGTCCTGCTCACGCACCAGCGTGCGACCCGTGTGCCCCTCGCGATTGTAGGCATCTTCACGCCGCATCTCGGCGTCGATGGACGCGAGATCGTAGACGGTTCCCTGGTCGGAAAGCTCCGGTTTGCTCATCTGACGGATCTCCTCGATTGGTTCAGATCGACGGCTGGTATCCAAAGAACTCATCGACTTCGCGGAAGCCATCGAGCCGTCACCGGCCTCTGCGCTGTCGGTGATGATCAGATACCACCGATCCCGGTGACATCGCGTTCGGAGCATGTGGCGTCATGCCCCGCCGGCGAGATCGCCCACGGGTTACGTGCCTGTCAGAACGCTGCTCGCGGCGAGTTTGCGTCCAGTGATCCCGGCCTGCAGCGACTCATCGGCAGAGCATGCGGGCTTCAATCAGGCTACGCCGCAGCTGAGGTTCGCGGGCACTGCGACATCCATCAGCTTCGGGCTCGAGAGCTTCAGGCTGCGCATCAGAGCGACGTACTCGCTTTCCGAGCGCAGCTGAAGGCGCGGGTTGTGCGCTTTCTCCTCGCCGATGGTGCTCGTGGTCCAGCCCTTGTAGTCGTGAGCCGGGTACACGAGGGCCTCGTCCGGTAGCTTTAGCAGCTTGCCGAACAAGCTCTCGTACTGGGCGTGAGGGTCGCCGTTCTGGAAGTCGGTGCGTCCGGTGCTCCGGATCAGGAGAGTGTCTCCCGTGAAGACGCGGTCCTCTGCGACGAAGCTGTACGAGTCATCCGTGTGGCCCGGCGTGTAGAGGGCGCGCAGCTCGAGGCCGTCGACTTGGACCAGCTCGCCGTCGGTTACCTTGCGCGACACACACTCGGCCCGGCTCTGCTCGCCCATGATGGTCACGCAAGTCGTGGAGGCCCGGAGCTCGCCGAGCCCGGTGACGTGGTCGGCGTGGACATGCGTGTCCACCGCGAAGACGAGCCGGAGGTCCAGCTCCTTGATGAGCTGGAGGTACTTTCCAACTTCCTCCCTCACGGGATCGATCAGCAACGCTTCGCCGCCCTTGCGGGCCGCCAAGAGGTACGTGTACGTGCTGGATTCCCGTTCGAAGAGCTGCCTGAAGAGCATGCGTCGCTCCTTTTTGGTGAGAGCCTGCCTCTTTGGCACGCCGTACGTCTCGGCGGGCGAGGCCGATCAAGATGAGGCCCGCTGCAGGAACCGCAAGCCATTCCGGCGACTTCATCGCGCCGTTACCTGCTGCTGGCGCCGGTCAGTCCGCTCTGCCGCCGTTTGGCCAGGAACACGACGTGGCGCATTCGCGAACCTTTTCGTGCGAGCGGGCGGATCACCTCGACCTCGAACCCGGCTTCGACGAGCCGGCGCTCGAAGCGGGCATTCGACCCGGCTGACCAGACCGCAAGCACGCCGCCGGGCCGTAGCGCCGCGAGGCAGCTGCGGACGCCGCGATAGCCGTAGAGCCGCTGGTTGCGCGCCTGGGACAGGCCCACCGGGCCGTTGTCTACGTCCAGCAAGATCACGTCGAACGCGCCCTGCGCGCGGGCGATCGTCTCGAAGACGTCGCCGACGACGACGTTCGCGCGTGGATCGACCAGAGGATTTCCGGCGAGGGCGCGCACGTGAGTGCGGTTCCATTCGACGACCGCCGGCACGAGCTCGGCGATCGTGACGCGCGTTTGCTCGCCGGTCCGATCCAGAACGGCGCGGAGGGTGTAGCCGAGACCCAGCCCCCCGACGAGCACGGAGCGCGGCTGCGTGACCCGCGTCAGCGCCAGCGCTGCGAGCTCCTCTTCGGAGTGGTGCATGCGGCTCGACATGAGGAGCATCCCGCCCGCGCGCACGACCCATTCGTCGTCGCGGCGCGCGAGAACGAACTCAGTGCCGTCGGCGAGCGTGACGCTGTCGACCGTTTCGCTTTCAAGCATCGTTTGCCGTTCGGGTGCGCCCGGAAGTCGTGGGGCTCAGGCGCGTACCACGTCTGTAGTTGCGTGAAGACGCCACCTCGTGCCCGAGGCGCCTTTTCGTGCGTGCCCAGGCCCATCGGCCAAGCGCCGCGGGCGCTGTCGAGCTCGGCTCCCTTGAAGGATTTTCACCTCTGAGAAAGAGAGCGCCGACGTGCGGGCCGCCCGAATCCTTCGCTCAGGAGATCCAGAAACGCCCGCGTCTTCGGCACCAGTGCGCCGCCGGGCGGGAAAACGGCGTGGACGTCGATCGAGGGCCGTGTCCACTGGCGCAGCAGCTGAATGAGCTGCTTCTTCGCGACGTGGGGCGCGGCCAGTGCCAAGGGGGCAGGGACGATGCCCATTGCGGCGAGGCCGGCGCGGAGGGCGAGCTCGAGATCGTTGACGACCAGGCGCGGGCGGATCGCCACGCGCTTGTCTCTTCCCCCGGCCACGAAAGGCCACTCGGTCGCTCCCGCATCTTTGGTGATCGTGACCAGGTCGTGCGCGGCGAGGTCCTCGGGGGACTTTGGCTCGGGGCGCCGCGCCAGATACCGAGGACTCGCGAAATAGCCGCCCCCGGCGACGCCGAGCTTTCGCGCGACGAGTGACGAGTCCTCGAGCGGGCCGCCCCAAATCGCGACGTCGAAGCCCTCGCGCACGATGTCTAGTCGGCGCTCGCTCGCGTGAAGAACGAGCCGGACATCGGGGTACTTCTGCAGGTAACGCGCAATGACCGCGTCGAGGATGTGGGCGGAGAGTGCGGCCGCGGTGGTGACCCGCAGCACTCCTCGAGGCGCCGCTTGCGCAGAGAGAACGGCAGACTCCGCGTCTCGCGCCGCCTCGAGCGCCCGCGCGGCATGCTCGAAGTACGCTCGGCCCTCGTCGGTCAGACGCATGGAGCGCGTGGTGCGTACGAGCAGCGGGACGCCGAGCCGCGCCTCGAGGTCTTGGACGCGCTTGCTGAGCGTGGCCTTTCGTCCGCGGGTGACGCGCGCAGCCGCGCGGAACCCCTGGGCGTCGACGACCGCTACGAAAGCGCGGAGCTCTTCGAGGGCCTCGTCGGATTGGTACGACATGCGTACCAGTATGTTCCAAAGTCCGCAGATTGTGTAGCGCGAGCCCCGGCCGCATGGTGAAGACATGCAAACCACGAGACTCGGTACACATGGGCCAATCGTATCCGCTGTCGGGCTCGGCTCTCTGGCCCTGGGTCGCTCGGGGCCGTTCGCGGCATCCGGGGACGACGAAGGCATCGGCACCATTCGCGCGGCGATCGAGCGTGGGGTGACGCTCTTGGACACGGCCGACTTCTACGGAAACGGAGAGAGCGAGCTGCTGGTCGCGCGCGCGATCCTGGGGCGGCGTGACCAGCTGCTGTTGTCGGTGAAGTTCGGCGTGATGCGCGGCCCGAACGGGCAAATGTTGGGGCTCGACGCGCGGCCTTCGGCAGTGAAGAACTTCGCCGCCTACAGCTTGAAGCGGCTCGGGGTGGAGGTCATCGACGTGTATCGCCCGGCGCGGCTCGATCCGGACGTGCCGATCGAGGACACCGTCGGCGCGATCGCGGAGCTGATCCAGGCCGGTTACGTGCGGTACGTGGGTCTCTCGGAGGTGGGAGCGGAGACGATTCGCAGGGCGCACGCGGTGCATCCGATCGCCGACGTGCAGATGGAGTACTCGCTGGCGACGCGGTCTCCGGAGGACAAGATCTTCCCGGTGCTGCGCGAGCTCGGCATCGGTGCGACGCTGTTCGGCGTGCTCGGGCGAGGGCTCTTGAGCGGGAGCACGCCGACTGGCCCGAAGGACGTCCGCGCCCACCTCCCGCGGTTCTCGGGGGAGGCCGGCAAGGAGAACGCTGCGCTCGTGGAGAAGCTCCGTCAGTTTGCCGTGAAGGTCGGTCGCAGCCCCGCGCAGGTTTGCCTGGCGTGGGCGCTCGCGGAACAGCCGGGGTTCGTTCCGATCGCCGGGGCACGCACGCCAGCGCAGCTCGACCTCCTCGACGCGGTCGAGCGGCCGCTGTCCGCCGCCGAGAAGGCGGAGCTCGAAGCTCTGCTACCGAAAGGCGCGTTCCAGGGGAGCAGGTACCCGGAGGCTCAGATGTCGAGCCTCGATAGCGAACGCTAGGACGAAACCTCCGTCACACGGGCAGGATAGCGTCTTTTCTACGCAACTCCGGCGCGGTGACTCCGAAGAGAAGGATACCGGTCACGCGAGTAGCGGCCCGGTACCTGGAGGTGAGAGTCATGTCCGATTTGCGAATTCAGTCCACCGCGCCCATGTCCATCGACCCGGATCTGGAGGATCCCGCGAATGCGATGTCCCGCGCCGACGAATCAGCGCCGGCTGGTGCGCGCGGCCGCGCCGGCTACAGCGGCTACAGCGATGGAGGAGCGAGCAGCGTCTCGACGGCTCCGGACGGCCGGGAAAGCGGGGAGTGTCTGCCCGCGGCGCTGAACGCGGTTGGAACGTGCGGGGTAGCCGTCGGAGCTGCCGCCGGCACTGCGGGCGCGGGCGCGGTGTTCACTGGCATTCTGTGCGTGGCGGCGACGATGTCGTTGCTCGATTGCCTGGAGGGCGAGCCCGCGAGCCGCAGCCAGAATGCGCGCTGAGTGGAGGGCCACGGCGATGAACGCCGTAGCGTCCCTGAAATCCTTCCAAACGTGGGTAACTTTGGTCATGTTCTGGTGCATGGTGATGGCGTGGGGTCACCTGGGCGCGGGTTGGGCAAGAGAGGCCCTGGAAGCACGCTTGGCGCGAGTGACGCGGGAGGTATGCGAGCGGAGCGGCGGCACGGTGGTCCGCGTTTCGAACCGGAGTTTGCGGTGCATGTCCTGTGCGTCCCCCACGGAGAGCTGGCCATGAAGCTCAGCCCGTTCGCTCTGGTGCTGCTTTTGTTCTCGGCCGTCATGACGACCAAAATGGCTGTCTCGAGCGCGCTCGACTACTGGCGCGCGACGAAGCAGCTCACTCACTACGAAGCGCTGTGTGCAGCTCGCGGAGGCACCGCCGTGCTAACGGACGGCGGCTTTCGGTGCCTGACCTGCGACGGTACGCTTCGGGTCGGCGATCGAGGCCAAGATTAGCGGAAATCACGAGGCCACCACCGCCCCCCCGTCGATGCTAGATCCGCGCCATGGGCCTCTTGACCTTCGGACTGAACGTGACGCTGGACGGGTGCTGCGACCATCGGGTGGGGATCGCGGACGAAGAGCTGCACGACTATTTCACGCAGCTGATGGACGCCGCCGGGGCGATGCTGTGGGGCCGCGTGACGTACGAGCTGATGGAAAGCGCGTGGCCGGCGGTCGCGCGTGACGGAAACGCGCCCCAGGCGATGTTGGATTGGGCGCGGAAGCTCGAGGCAAAGCCCAAGTACGTGGTCTCATCCACTCGCCGCGACTTCCCGTGGAACAACAGCTTCCGCCTCGAGGGAGATTTGCGGGAGGCCGTGACGCAGCTGAAGGAGAAGACACCGGAAGGCGTACTGGTCGGCAGCCCGGCGCTATCGGCAGAGCTCGAGCGGCTGGGCCTCATCGACGAGTACCGCCTGGTCATTCACCCGGTGATTGCCGGCCACGGACCGACCTTGTTTCAGGGCGTCGCTCCCTCGCGAAAGCTCGAGCTCGTCTCCACGCAGCGCTTGAAGTCCGGGCAGCTGGCGCTGCATTACCGCCGCAAGGCGGACTGAACGAAGCGCGTCAGAGGTTCGTGTCTTCCGGCTGCACGAGCGCAGGGTCGGGGAGCGGGGCTGCGGGTCGGGTATCGCCGGCCTCGATCGGGCAGCGGGCGTCGAGGGTGTAAGCGGCCATCGAGATCGAGCCGTACGCACAGCCATCGACGAGCGACTCGAGCGGTCGGCCCGCGGCCCCTGCGAGACCCGCGATGTAGAGCAGCGGGATGAAATGGTCCGGCGTCGGTGAGCTGCGGTGAAAGTCCTCGTGACCGCGGAGCGCGGGGGCCTCGGCCGGCCTCTCGGTGAGGGTTTTTCGCGCTGTCTCGTCGAAGCGCCGGGCCCAGTCGAAGCCCGCGTCGGGCTGCCCCCAGTCGAGCGCGCGCAGGTTGTGCACGATGTTGCCGCTGCCCACGATCAGCACTCCGCGGTTGCGAAGCGGCGCAAGCTTTGCGCCGAGCTCGAGGTGCGCGTCGAAGTCGCGCTGCGCGTGGATCGACAGCTGGACGACCGGAATGTCCGCCTTCGGGAACGCGTGCACGAGGACCGACCAGGTACCGTGGTCGATGCCCCAGCTATCGTGATCCAGGCCGACGTGACTGGGTTTGACGACGTCGGCGACCTCTTCCGCGAGCTCCGGGCTGCCCGCGGCGGGGTAATCCACCTCGAACAACTGTTTCGGGAACCCGTAAAAGTCGTGGATCGTGCGGGGACGCGGCATGGCCGTGACGGCGGTGGCGTTGACGTACCAGTGCGCCGACACCACGAGCAGCGCGCGCGGCCGTGGCACGCTCTCGCCGAACTGGCGCCACGCCGCCGTGTAGCGATTGTCTTCGAGCGCGTTCATCGGGCTGCCGTGGCCGAGAAACACGGCCGGCATCGGGCGCTCAGCCGGCGCGACATCGAGAGCCCCCGGTGCCGAAGACGCTGTCATGCGCCCGACGCTACCACCGGGGCTGACGCCTCGCGACCCGATAGCGTAGCCTTGGCCGCATGAGGCAGAACCTCGACGTGCAGCGGGTGGCACCGGGCGCATGACCCTGCATCCAGCCGTCATCTTCTTGGGCGGTCTGGTCGTCATCGTCGTTGGAGCGGAGCTACTGTTGCGCGGCGCGACGCGCATCGCCGCCATGCTCGGGATCAAGCCGATCCTGATCGGTTTGACGGTCGTCGCGGTCGGCACGAGCGCGCCCGAGCTGGCGGTCGGCATCACCGCCGCGCTCGAGGGGAAGGGACCGCTCGCGGTCGGCAACATCGCGGGGACGAATATCTTCAACATCCTGTTCATTCTCGGGCTGAGCGCCGCGATCCGGCCGCTGCCGCTGCAGCTCCAGAGCATCCGCCTGGATGTGCCGGTGATGATCGCTTCGGCGATCGGGCTGTTCGTGATGGCCCTGGACGGCGTGCTCAGCCGGACTGAAGGCTTGATCCTGGTGGCCGCAGCGCTCGTCTACACGGGCGCTTTGATCCGACTGAGTCGGCGCGAGAGCGCGGCGATGAAACAGGAGTTCGCGGAGGAGTTCAGCCCGCAAGCGCTCAAGGCCGGACGCGGCGTCGCGCGGGCCAGCTGGAACGCGCTGCTGTTGCTCGTCGGGATGGGGCTGACGATCCTCGGCGCGGACCTGATGGTGGGGGGTGCGGTCAACATCGCCCGCATGTTCGGGGTTTCGGACGCGCTCATCGGCTTGACCATCGTCGCTATCGGCACCTCGGCTCCGGAGCTGGCCACGACGGTCGTCGCGACCCTGAAGGACGACCGCGACGTCGCCGTCGGCAACCTGATCGGCAGCAGCATCTCGAACATCCTCGTGATCCTGGGCGTGACCTGCTCGGTAGCGCCGCAAGGCATCGACGTGAGCCGGGACGTCCTGCGCATCGATTTGCCGCTCGCGGCGGCGGTCGCGATCGCGTGCTGGCCGGTCTTCCGCAGCGATCGCCAGGTGTCGCGCACGGAAGGCGTCGTGTTCGTGAGCCTTTATCTGGCGTATCTGGCCACGCTAATTTTTCTGCGCGCTTGACGCGCCCACTGGAGCCCCGACCGATGTCCTCCGCCCCCTGGCATACCCTCGACACCGAAGCGACGCTCACAGCGGTCGCCTCGGCCCCGGACGGTCTTTCGTCGTCGGAGGCCTCGGCTCGCCTGGAGCGGGACGGCGCGAACGTCCTCTCCGAGCGCCGGGGAGCATCGTGGCTGCGCGGCCTCGCCGAGCAATTTCTGCAGCCCCTGGTCGTGGTGCTGCTGGGAGCGGCGGGCCTCTCGGTGTTTCTCGGGGACTTCGTCGATGCCGGCGTGATCGGCGCGGTCGTGCTCCTCAACGGGATCATCGGGTTTTTGCAGGAGCACCGCGCGGAGCAATCCATCGCGGCCCTGTCGAAGACGATCGTCACGGAAGCGACGGTGCTTCGCGATGGCCGGCTTCAGCGCGTTCCGAGTGAACGGCTCGTCCGGGGAGACGTGGTGGCGTTGCAGTCGGGCGACACGGTCCCCGCCGACCTGCGCCTCCTCGAGCTCAAGGATCTCAAGGTCGAAGAGGCCGGTCTGACGGGCGAGTCGGTGCCGGCGGAGAAGCGCCTGACGTTGCTTCCGGCCGACACGGGCCTCGGTGATCGAGAAAACATGGCGTTTGCGGGCTCGGCCGTGACCTACGGCGTCGCGCGAGGCGTCGTGGTCGCGACGGGCGACGCCACGGAAACGGGACGGATCGCGGATCTGATGGCCACGACGGCCGCCCTCGAGACGCCGCTCACCCGGCGTATCGCTCGTCTGTCGCGCGTCCTCGTGTGGCTGATCCTCGGGCTTGCCGCGTGCCTGCTCGTGGTCGAGTCGTTGCGGGGCGCGCCCCTCGCCAACACCTTCAACGCCGCGGTCGCCCTCGCCGTGGGAGCGATCCCCGAAGGCCTGCCCGCTGCGGTCACGATCTTGCTCGCCGTGGGCGTGTCGTCGATGGCCAAGCGCGGGGCGTTGATCCGGCGCCTGCCGGCCGTGGAGACGCTCGGCAGCACGACCGTGATCTGCTCCGACAAGACCGGCACGCTCACCGAAAACCAGATGACCGTGACCACGGTCCTCGCGGGCGGCGAGTCCTTCGCGTTCACGGGGGTCGGCTTCGACGCGGCCGGCGAGCTCCAGCGCGACGGCGCTCGCGTCGCTGCCGAGACCTCCGCGGCGCTGCTCGAATCGCTCCGGGCCGGCGCGCTCTGCAACGACACGCGGCTCGTTCAGAGCGACGGGGAGCTCAAGGTGGAGGGCGATCCGACCGAAGCCGCGCTCACGGTGGCAGCGCAGAAAGCCGGCCTCGATGACACGGCTCTGGCCGCGTTTCCGCGGCTCGATGTGGTGCCCTTCGAGTCGGCGCACATGTACATGGCCTCGCTCCACGACGGGGCGGATGCGACGACGCTCTACGTGAAAGGCTCCTCGGACGCGCTGCTTTCTCGCTGCGTCGAGCGCCTCGAGGCCGACGGCCGCACGGGCCCGTTCGACGAGGCTGCCGTGCACGGCGACGTCGACGCGCTGGCCGCGCGGGGTCTGCGCGTGCTGGTGATGGCGCGTCGGAGACTGCCGGCCGAGCAACGCCGCGCGCTTCGCGAGGACGTCGCCGGGCTGACGTTCCTCGGGCTGGTCGGCATGATCGATCCGCCGCGCTCGGAGGCGAAGCGCGCGGTCGCCGCCTGCCTGGGCGCGGGGATCCGGGTCAAGATGATCACCGGGGATCACGCCGTGACCGCCGCGGCAATCGCAGAAGAGCTCGGGCTCGAGGGCGCCCGCGACGACGGGGGTCGGCTGCGCGCGATCACCGGGCGAGAGCTCTCCAGCATTCCGGCGGAGGAGCGCGCCGCGGTGGCCGAGGACGCCGCCGTGTTCGCCCGCGTCGCTCCGGAGCAGAAGCTGTCGTTGGTCCGAGCGCTCCAGTCGCGCGGCCACGTGGTGGCCATGACGGGCGACGGCGTGAACGACGCCCCCGCGCTGAAGCAGGCCGATATCGGCGTGGCGATGGGCAAAAACGGGACCGACGTCGCGCGCGCCGCTTCGGCGATGATCCTGACGGACGACGACTTCGCTACGATCGCCGCCGCAGTCGAGGAAGGACGAGGCATCTACGACAACCTCGTCAAGTTCATCGCCTGGACGCTGCCCACCAACGGAGGCGAGGGGCTCGTGCTGCTCGCGGCCGTGCTGTTTCAAACGACGCTGCCGGTGCTGCCCGTGCAGCTCCTGTGGGTGAACCTCGCGACCGCGGTGCTGGGTACGGCGCTGATCTTCGAGCCGCGCGAGCCGGGGCTCATGCAGCGCCGACCGCGCCCGGCCGCGGCGTCCCTGCTCGACCGCGCCCTCGGGATCCGCACCGCGCTCGTGTCGCTGGCGGTCGGTTCTGCAGCCTTCGGCTGTTTCGCCTGGGCCCAGCGGTATGGCCTGTCGGACGCGGTCAGCCGCACCATCGCCGTCAACACGATCGTGGTCGTCGAGGTCGGCTACCTCTTCGCGTGTCGCAGCATCCACCTGCCATCCTGGAAAATCGGGCTGTTTTCGAATCCGATGGTCTGGCTCGGCGCCGCCTTCATGCTGGTCGTCCAGCTCGTGCTCACTTACGTGCCGCTGATGAATCGGCTCTTCCACACGGCCCCGATCGAGCTGTGGTGGTGGGTCGTGATGACCGCGATCGGCGTGTTGGTGTTCGTGTTGGCCGAGCTGAAGAAGGCCTCTAGCTCGCGCGCTCGCGGAACGGCGTTCTAGCGATCGCTCCGGATCCGGCCGTCGACCAGCTCGATGGTGCGGTCGCAGTTGGCGGCGATGCGGGGGTCGTGCGTCACGATCAGGAACGTGGTGCCGAGCTCGCGGTTGAAGCGGCGCATCAACGCGAAGACCTCTTCGGACGACGCCGTGTCCAGGTTACCGGTCGGCTCGTCGGCGAGCACGAGCGGAGGCCTGCGCACGAGGGCACGCGCGATCGCGACCCGTTGCTGCTGGCCGCCGGAGAGGTTGTTGGCGCGGTAGTGCATGCGGTCTGCGAGCCCGACCGCCACCAGCATTTCCTCGCTGTCGGTCCGCATCTTTGCCGTGGGTAGGCCGTGATCGGCCCACGCCGGCAGCATCACGTTCTCGAGCGCCGTGAACGCGGGCAACAGGTGATGAAACTGGAACACGAAGCCCAGGGCGCGCGAACGGAGCTCCGTCAACGCGCGCTCGTCGAGCCCCGAGGCGGACTTGCCGGCGACCACGACCTGCCCGGAGGTGGGCCTGTCGAGCAGGCCGATGATGTTGAGCAGAGTGCTCTTGCCCGAGCCGGATGGGCCGATCAGGGCGGCGAAGGCGCCGGCTTCGAGCTTGAACGAGACGTCATCGACGGCGCGCGTCTTGACCTGGTCCCCGTACTCTTTGACGACCGCTCCGACCTCGAGCACCGCGTCAGACATTGCGGATCGCCGTCGCCGGATCGAGGCGCGCCGCGCGTCGCGCCGGAATCACCGCCGAGAGCAGCCCGACAGCAGTCGCGAGCAGCGACGAGCTGAGGAACAGCGTCGCGTCGAGCTGAACCGAGAAGCGCGGCGCACCAGTAGAATCCGTCGTCAGGGACTCGAACGCCTTCGCGAACACCGCGCCGAGCCCCGAGCCGACGACGGACCCGACCACGCCGAGCACCCCGCCCTGGATCAAGAACACGCGCAGGATCCGGCCGGGCGGGGTGCCGACGGCGCGCAGAATCCCGATTTCTCGCGATTTTTGCACGACGGACACGATCAAGACGCTCGAGATCCCGAGCGCGACCGCGACGATCACGAAGAACTGAATCATGGTCTTCGAGCTCGACTGCGCCGTGAGGCCCGACAAGAGCTCCGCGTTGATCGTCATCCAGCTGTCGGCGCGCAGACCAGTGCGCTCGCGGATCTCGGCGGCGACGCGCTCGGCACCGAACACGTCGGCGACCTTGAGCTCGATCGTCGTCACTCCGCCGGGCAGCTGGTACAGGCTCTGCGCCTGGCGCAGCGAGGTCAGCACCCAGGTGCCGTCCACGCCCTCGTTGCCGAGCTGGAAGATGCCGCCCACCGTCGCGACCATCTCGATTCCTTCGCTCGAGCGGATCCGGAGCTTGTCACCGACGGCGATGCCGAGCTCCGCGGCGAGCTTTTCACCGAGCGCCACGTTGTCACCGCTGACGTCGAAGCGCCCTGCGACGAGGCGGCCTTCCACGTCGATGATCGCCCGAAAGCGCTCGGGCTCGACGCCGCGCACGACCACGGCGTTCTTCGCCTCGGCGCGCACGGCAAAGCCGGCGCCGGTCACCGTCGGCGACGCGGCCAGCACGCCGGGCGAGGCCTCGACC
>JALYWZ010001124.1 GCA_030852505.1 Myxococcota bacterium
GCCTTGGGCGCCGCGGAGGCGGCGGAGGCTGCCTGGGCCTTCGGCGTGGCCGGGGCTTTGGCTGCCGTGGCCGGCTTCTGCTCGCGCTTCGTGAACCGGAGCGTCATGCGATCGCTCTCGCCAATCGCCGAGTACTTCTCGCGGTCCTTGTCACCGCCGCGCAAGGTGGGCGGCAGCGACCAGACGCCGTCGGGGTGGTCGCGCGTGTCCTTGGGGTTGGCGTTGATCTCGGACTTGCCCGCGAGCTTGAAGCCCGCTTGCTCGACGGTCTCGATCACGAACGCCTCGGACAAGTAGCCCTGCTTGCCGGTCTCGTCGGGGTTCTTCCCCGGTGCGGCGCGGTGCTGCTCGATCGCGAGCACGCCCTTCGGCTTGAGCGCCTTGTGGAACTCCGCGAGCCAAGGCGCGAGCAGCTTGTTGTTGTTCATGCCGTGGGCGCCGCGCATGAGCACGACCACGTCGAAGGTGTTCTCCGGTAGCTTCGGCACTTTCGGGTCGACCACCAGCATCTCGACCTTCGAATAGGCTTCGGGCAGCGACTCGAGGAACAGCTTGGTGCGGTACCCGTAATACGAGCTCCGCTGGTCTTTCGGACCCGTCGGATCCGTCGCGGTCACGTAGAGCTTGCCGCGCTTGGCGACGTAAGGCGCGATGATCTCGGTGTACCACCCGTCACCCGGACCGTACTCGAGCACCGTGGAGGTCGGCTTGATCCCGAAGAACTCGAGCGTCTCTTTCGGGTGACGAGCGGCGTCGCGTTCGGCGTGGCCCGGGCGCCGCTGGGGCCCGGCGAGGATCGCCTTCAAGTTCGGGTTCGGTGCGTCGACCAGCGCCTTGACCTGCGCGCGAAGCTCGGGCGTGAGACGCGCGACCTCGGCCGCGTGTTCCTTTTCGAGCTTCTGCCAATCGGCTTCGAGCTTGCGCTTCTCCTCCGCGGCCTTCTGCTCCTCGGGCGTGGGCGGCGCCGGCGGTGCGGGCGCAGGCTCTGCAATCACCGACGCCGGCGGCAACGGCGCGGGCGCAGGAGCCGGCGCGGGGGGCGGAGCGACCTGAGTCGCAGGAGCGCACGCAACAGCGAGAAGCCAGAGAGCGATCGGTGACGAGAAGCGCATGGCGCAATCACCTAATGAACTCGCGCCGTCGATTCAAGCCCAGACTGCGAGCATGGGGCAAGACGCTACGCTGGCTCGCTCTGGCTCAGCTAGCTAATCCAGGCTCGAAAAGAAGGACCAGATCGCCGCGCCTGCAAACATCGGCCAGTTGTGATCCTGTTCGTGCACGCACCAGTGCAGGGGCACTTCGCAGCCGTCGTAGGCAACACAGGGGTCGGGCGTCACCGGCATCGAGCTGTCGGAGCAGCCGTTGGCCTCCAACCACAGATCGCGCCCGGCCTCCCCGGTCTCGAAGTCGACGGTCCCGTCGTTCGAGCCGTGCGTTATCCAGGCAGCGACGGGCGTCGCGCAGTTGGTCATGCCTCCGAACGGCGGCCCGCCCGCTACCGGCGCGATCCCGCGCAACACGCTGCCGCGCGAACACCCGAGCCGCTCGGTGAAGAAGCCGCCAAAGCTGTGCCCGGTGCTGAAGATCCGCTTGGAATCGACGCAGTAGGCCGCGCTCACCTTCTCGATCAGCGCGTCGAACAAGGCCACGTCGATGCCGCTCGGAGACAGATCCCAACCCGGTTGACCGTCGTCATTGGGTAAGCCGTCCGGGTAGACGAAGATCGCTCCGCCCTTGGATGCGGACTCGACGCGAAAGTACTGGCGCGCCTGCGCACCGTTGCCGCCGAGCCCGTGCCACCCGAACACCAGCGGGTAGGGCTTCTCCGCGTCGTACTCGGCGGGCACCGACAATACGTAGCTGCGCGCCTCGCCAGCCACCTCTATCGCCTCGTCCGGGAATACTCCGGTTTCGGAGCCGTTCTTACCGCAACCCGAGGACGGCGCTGCGCCGCCGCTCGAGCCTCCCGAGCTCGCCGCCTTGCCCCCGCTCGCACCTCCCGTCGCGGAAGCGCTGCCGCCGCTGCTCCCGAGGGCCCCGC
>JALYWZ010000363.1 GCA_030852505.1 Myxococcota bacterium
GTTGTCGCGAGCGCGTGAGCCGGGTCCGTCGCGGCCGCAGCGCGCCCTGGTCTCGGCGCTGGTGCTCTCGGAAGGGCGCTCGCCGAGGCTCGTGACACGCGAGGTAGACGTATTCCGGGACGGCAAACCGGTGGAAATCCGCTTCGATGGGGAGACGCTGCTGTGACTTCTGGAGCGGACCTCTTCGAGCCGGTCGAGGAGCTCGAGACCTTGCCCCGCCTCGAGGTCTCCGAGCTCACGACCCCCGACTTTCGTGGGCAGCAGCGCGGCTCGATCGTGGACGCGACGCTGTCCGGCTTCGGAGTGCTGCTCTGGTCCTACGTGGTCGCCGGCGAGCTCGTGATCGGCGTCGGGCTTCCGGAGCTTGCGGCGTTGCTGGGCGTGCTCGGCACGTTCGGCGTAGCTTGGTATTCGGCCGTAGCCCCGTGGCTAGGCAGCGCGAGCTGGCTCAGGCTGCTTTTACCGGGGTTCTTGGCGATTGGTGCGTTCTTCGGGACGCTGCTGTTCGTGTGCAGTGTGTCCGGTCACTCGAACGCAGAGGTGCAGGCGGTAAGCCTTGCGCTCTGGTTCTTCGCGGTGTTCGCGTTCTGTGTCGGACGTGAGCGCGCTCGCCGCCGCGCGCCTGCGGCGCCCCCGATCTCGTCCGAGCAGAGGGCGATTCGGTTTGCTTCGTGGCTCGTCGCCGGGCTCGTGACGTTGAGCGCGCTGATCGTCGGGTTTTCGCGGCTGTAGCCGTCAGCGCACGCCGAGCAGCTCGATCTCGAAGTGCAGCGTGGCGTTGGCCGGGATCACCGGCGGAAAGCCGCGCGCGCCGTAGCCGAGATCCGGCGGGATGACGAGCTTGCGCTTGCCGCCCACCTTCATGCCGAGCACGCCCTGTTCCCAGCCCTTGATCACTCGGCCTTGACCGAGCGTGAACTCGAACGGCCGTCCGCGATCGAGCGAGCTGTCGAACTTGGAACCGTCCGGCAGCGTGCCCGTGTAGTGAACAGAGACCGTTTGCCCCGACTCAGCAGCTGGCCCGGTGCCGACCAGCTGATCCTGGATTTCTAGCATGTCAGTCGGAGTACACGATCTAGCCCGGCGCTTCGAGCGCTTTGTAGGCTCGGTCGAGCTTTCGCGCGAGCGTGGGCTCCAGCTGCATGGCGGCGTCGGCGCGATGAAAATCGGGGTGAGATCCCGCACGCGGCGCCGCGGAGAGGAAGCGCCGCGGCGCGTGGCCGTGGATTGCGTGGGCGTTCACCCGCGAGGCGGCGGGCGGCAGTGCGAAAGCCGGAACCCGAGCCTCGCCGCGCCAGCGTGAAGGCTCTACCGAGAGCATCTGGTGAGCGACGGCGACGTCTTCGCGGCGCGCTCGCACGCCGTCGAACGTGAGCGCGAGGTAGTGCCCGCCGGGCCCGAGCTCGACCTCGAGATAGCGCGGGCCCGCGCCGAACACGAACAGCTCGACGACCTCGTACTCGTAAAGATTGGCGACGGAACCGCGCGCGGCGGCGGGCAGCGGATCACCGAAATAGGGCGCATCGACGGCCACCACGAGCTCGTGCGTGGAGTCGTCGACCGACAGCTCGAGCAGGTAGCGTTCGTCGGCCAAGCTCCCGTCCCAGAGCCGTTCGATTCGAAGCTGCACACCGCGCTCTAGCGCAGAAGGGCTCCGGAATGCACTCGTCGCCCGCAGAGCTTTCGGGTTAGGCTGCGGCTTCGGCGCCAGATGTCGACAGTCACGATCCGCATCAACCACCCTGACGGCAGGGCCGAAGATCGCGTGCTGCCGCCGGGCAGCTACCGGATCGGCCGAGAATCCGGCGAGATCGTCCTCCACGATCCCAACGTGTCGGCGAACCACGCCCGCCTCGACGTGGGCCCCGGCGGCGTCACGATCGTCGATCTGGGATCGAGCAATGGCACGCTGGACGCCGAAGGTCGCAGGCTGACCGGACCCTACGCGCTCGAACGCAATGCTCCGATCCGCCTCGGCGGCTCGACGCTGACCTGGTTCGTGCCGTCCGGGCCCCCGCCGGCCCCGGCTCCATTTCCAGGGGCGGGCGTCCACTCCGGACCGCCGTTTCCCGGCGCGCCATTTCCGGGCCCGGGCTACGGCGCCTACCCGCCATCACCGGAGGTCATCGAGCTGCGGCGCCGCGCCGATCGCTGGATGTTGCTGGCGATCCTCTCGGTGTTCTGCGGCTGCGGCCTGCCCGGCATCATCAACATCGTGCTCGCGTCCCAGGCCAAGAGCGCCGTCGACCAGGGCGACCTCGCCGCTGCAAACAGCAAGATCGGCACGGTCAAAATCTTGTGCCTGCTCGGCTGGGGAGCGATGGCGCTCTCGCTCTTGATCCTCGTCATCGTCTACGGCGGGTTGTTCGCAGCCATGCTGGCCGGTGCCTCGAGCACGCCGCGGCACTACTGAGCGCGCTTCACTCGCGGCCCTCGGCTGGCTGCCGCGTGACCACTTCCACCTCCGAGAAGCCGAGCGCCGTCACGAGCTCGCGGATCACGCGACGCGCTTGAGCGTCTGCCTTGTCGAGGATCCCGGCGCTCAGCGCTGCTTGTGTCAGCGAGTGCTCCGCTTCCTTGCGCGCGCTGGTCTCGAGCGTCTCGTTGCGCTTGGCCAGCAGATCCGTCCTCCGCGTGTGCACGTAGGTGTGCTCGCTGTCGAGCACCGTCGAGAACACCGTTGCGCGCGGCAGCTTTATCCGCACGCGCGTACGATCGGGAGAGACCTCGACGTCGGCCGGACCGAGCGCGGCGAGATCGACGCCGGCCGTGACGTCTGCCACGGCAACGAGCAGGATCGCGTCTTCGCCCGAGACCAGGCCGAACAGGCGGGATTGCCGATCCTTGAGATCGATAACGCGCTCCATGTGGAACGCCGTGCTCTCGAGCCGCGATAGCGCCCGCACTGCCGTCACCACGTCGGGCGTCGGCCGGAGCACCGTGACGGACGAGCTCAGCGGTGGGAGCGACGGCAGCGCTTTTGGCGCTCGGGGCAGGAGCAGCCCGACCGTGAGCCCGATCAGCCCGGCGCCGCCGACGATGGCGGCGACCAGAACGCTGCGCCGCGTCCCTGCGTTCATGCGCTCACGGAGGCGGCGCGAGCGGCTTCACGCCGTAGACCGTCGTCCAAGTGCCGTTCACGAGCCGCTCCACCACCATCTTGCGGTTCTCCGCGATCGGCCCCGAGCGGGACACGTAGGACCAGTCGTTGGTCTCGGTGTAGAAGCGCTTGTAGTCCACCGTGTGCAGGTGAAGCTGGAAGCCGCCGGTCGTGCCGTTGTTCGGGACCGTGAACCCGTCGCGTTTGAAGCCCAAGATCAGGAGATTCCAGCCGTTCTCGACTTCGATGTGGACATCGATGTCGTTGCAGTCGGCGCCGCTGGGACCGTTGATCACCGAGTAGCAGTTATTCTGCCAGTCGTTGGTGCCTGGCATCTCGTTCGAGTAGTAGTAGATGACGCGCAGATCGCCCGAGTTTACGGGCGCACCCGACGAGTTGCGGATGCCGATCTCGGGCTTGATCTCGTTGTCGGTCGGGTTGTTGCCGTAGGGGTAGTAAAGCGCGGTGAACTGATTCGTCTGGCAGGTCGTGGAGCAGACCGTGCTCGTGCAGTCCCGGGCTATCGAGCACGTTCGACCGTTCGCGCACGCGTTGCACACCGGCCCGCCGCAGTTCACGTCCGTCTCTTGGGCATTCTTGGCGGTATCGCTGCAGGTGGGCTCGGCGCAGCGCCCGCCGGAGCAGACCTTGCTGTCGCAGTCCGAGTTCGCGGCGCAGGTCTTGTTCGTGCCACAGGGGTTGCAGGCCGTCCCGCCGCAGTCGATGTCGGTCTCGCCCTGGTTCTTGATGGAGTCGTTGCAGCGCGGCGCCTGGCAGCGCGAGCTCGAGCAATTCAGGCTGACGCAGTCGCTCGCGGCGCTGCAGCGCTTGTCGGTGCCGCATTTGGGGCAGCTGGTACCGCCACAGTCCACGTCGGTCTCGTTCGTATCCAGATCGCCGTTGTTGCAGCCTCGCTCGGCGCACGTGTGCTGCTGGTTGCAGTACAAGCTCGTGGCGCAATCGCCTTCTACCTCGCAGGCCTGCCCGCTGGGGCAGCGCGGGCAGCTACTGGTTCCGCCGCAGTCCCGGCCGGTTTCCGTGCCGTTGGCGAGGCCATCGCTGCAGGTCGGCGCTTGGCAGCGGTTGCCGACGCACACCTTGCTCTCGCAATCCGTGCCGCTCAGGCAACGCTGACCTGCGTCGCACTTCGTCGAGCACGCACCGCCGCAGTCCTCGTCCGTCTCGTTGCCGTTCGCGACCTCGTCGTTGCAGGTCGGCGCCTGACACACGCCGCCCACGCAGCGCGAGCTCAAGCAGTCGCTGCTCATCCGGCACGTCTCGCCCTGGATGCAGCGTTCGCAGTCCGGTCCGCCGCAGTCCTGGCCCGACTCCTCCCCGTTGGTGAGCGTGTCCTCGCAGCTCGGCTGGACGCACACCTCGTCACAGGCGCCGCTCTCGCAATCGGCGGGTGAAGTACAGGTTTCGCCGTCCGGACAGGCGCCGCACTCGGAGCTGCCGCCGCAATCCACGCCGCTCTCGCCGCCGTTGGCGAGGCCGTCGCTGCAGCTGATGCCGGAGCAGGTGCCGCCGTCGCAGTTGTCGCTCGCGCAGTCCGAGTCCTCGTTGCAGTTCTGGTTCTCGAGGCAGGTCGGGCCGCAGCCTCCCCCGCAGTCGATGTCGGTCTCGTTGACGCTCAGGGCCTCGTCGTCGCAGGACGCCTCGGCGCAGCGGCCCGCCATCGAGCAGTACCCGGTCTCGCAGTCGGTGGGCAGGGCGCAAGCCGAGCCGAGCTCGCACGGGATGTTGCACAGCGTGCCGCAGTCGACGGACGGCTCGCCGCCGTTCAGGATCCCGTCGTCGCAGCTCGCGGGCGAGCAGATCTGACTCGGCATTTCGGCGTCCGGATCATCGACGCAGATCTTGCTGTCGCAGTCGCGCTCGGTGACGCACGCCTGATTGGTGCCGCACGGGCCGCACACGGGGCCACCGCAGTCCTCGTCGGTCTCGTTGCCGTTCTTCACGCCGTCGTCGCAGCGCGCGGAGACACACGCGAAATCACGGCAGGAGGCGCTCTCGCAGTCGTCGTTGCCGCGGCAGCGCTTGCCGATTGCGCACTTGCTGCATTCGGGGCCGCCGCAGTCCAGGTCGGTCTCGCTGCCGTTTGCCACCGCGTCATCGCACTCGGGCTCGAGGCAGACGCGCTGTTTGCCTTCCTCCGCCGGGCTGCAGCGGCTGCTCACGCAGTCCGAGTCGGCCGAGCAGTGGCGTTCGGAGCCGCAGCGCGGGCAGTCGTTGCCGCCGCAATCGACGTCGGATTCGCTGCCGTTCTGAGTGCCGTCGATGCACTCCGCGGTGGTGCACACGTCGCCGGAGCAGATCCCGTTCTCGCAGTCCGAGTTCTCTTCGCAGCGGCTCATCAAGCTGCACACCGGGCACTGCCCGCCACCGCAGTCGAGGCTCGTCTCGTTGCCGTTGAGCTCGTTGTCGTTGCAGGCGGGCGCGACGCACAGCGACTCGGAGCACACGAAGCTCTCGCAGTCGAAGCCGAACTGGCAGGCCTTCCCGTCGTCGCAGTTTTCGCAGATTGGCCCGC
>JALYWZ010001125.1 GCA_030852505.1 Myxococcota bacterium
CTTTCGGAGCGCGCGCGGCCCTCGGGCGTTTGCGTCTCGAGCCGCCCCGACACCGCGCCTCAGAGCGGAACGGGCACGCGAGCGACGATCTCGCGCAGCGCCGTCTCGGCTTCGTCACGTGACGGCGTGTAGCCCTCGGCGTGGGAAGAGAGGCGGACGCGATGCGCGAGCACCGGCACGGCCAGCGCGTGGATGTCGTCGGGGGTGCAGTAGCTGCGACCGTTCAAGAGCGCGCGGGCCCGGGCTGCGCGCGACAGGTTCATGCCTGCGCGCGTGGAAGCACCGAGCGACAATGCCGGGCTCGAGCGGGTCGCGGTGATCAGGGCCTGCAGGTAAGTCGCGAGCGCGCCGTCGAACGTCACGAGCTCGACCTCGCGCTCGAGCGAGACGAGCGTGTTCGGGTCGAGCACGACCGGCACGTTCTCCACGCGATCCGTCTCGGGCTCGAGCAGCAGGCGCATCTCGACCTGCGGCGGCGGGTAGCCGATGCGCAGCCGCATCATGAAACGATCGAGCTGGGACTCGGGCAGGGGGAACGTGCCCGCGAAATCTTGCGGGTTCTGCGTGGCGATCACCAGGAACGGCTGCGGCAGATCGACGGTCTTGCCGTCGAGCGAGACGCGGCCCTCGCTCATGGCCTCGAGCAGCGCGGACTGCGTGCGCGGGCTCGCGCGGTTGATCTCGTCCGCGAGCAGCACGTTCGCGAAGATCGGACCGTGTCGGAGCACGAACTCGGCGCGGCGCTGATCGAAGACGCTCACTCCGAGCACGTCGCTCGGCAACAGATCGCTCGTGAACTGCACGCGACGAAGCTGTCCGCCGACGGCGCGGGCGAGCGCGCGGGCGAGCGTCGTCTTACCGACGCCGGGCACGTCCTCGATCAGGACGTGACCTCGTGCGAGCAGCGCGACCAGCGCGAGCTCCACGACTTCCGACTTCCCCTCCAGCGCCACTTCGACGGCACGCCGCAACGCAATCAGCTGCTCGCTGCTCTGCGGCTCGAGAGCCAGGGCCGAAGAGGTCATCTCGGGCATCGTAGCATCGAAGTCCGGGCGGGATTCTCTCAAGAACAGACACCAACCGCGCGTTCTGCGGTTTTTCTGGCGCCATTCCTCCTACACGCGGTCTCGCTGTCGCCCACGGGCAAACGCGAAATGGTAGGGCTCTCGGGCCGAATAGCGGGCGCTCGCGAGAACCCGCCGCAGCTCCAGCGCTTTCGGGGGCGCTGAGCTAGGCTCAGGCGCCCTTGAACGGCGGGCCACGTCGAGTGAGCCAAGTCGAGCCGAGGCGATTTTGGACACCTCTTATTCGCGAATACTCCACCGGGGCCGAGCATGAGCGGCAGCCCAGGGCCGGCCGAGCGCATCCAGCGAATCGAGGTGCGCGGCGTGACTCGCGCGTTCGGCGCGACCCTGGCGCTCCGCGGTGTGAACGTCGCCTTCGACGCGGGCACCATCTCCCTGCTCGAGGGACCGAACGGCGCCGGGAAGAGCACCTTGCTCGCGGTGGTGGGTACCGTGGTCCGACCGAACTCCGGGAGCGTCTGGTACGACCCCGTCGGCGACGATCCGGAGGAAGTGCGGCGGCACCTCGGCTGGGTGGCGCACGACTCGCACTGTTATCGAGAGCTCGGCGCGCGCGAGAACGTGCTGCTCGCGGCGCGCCTTCACGGCCTCGGCGAGCGCAGCTTGTGGAACGAGGTCGCGGCGCGCGTGGACATTCTGCACCTCGCGGAGCGGCCCGTTGGCACTCTGTCGCGCGGGCAGAAGCAGCGCGTGGCGCTGGCCCGCGCGCTCGTGCACTCGCCGAGCGTGCTGCTGCTCGACGAGCCGTGGACCGGGCTCGATCAGAAGAGCGCCGGCCTGCTAGAGCAAGTGCTCCGAGACGAGCGCGATCGCGGCAGCCTGATCGTCGTGGTCAGCCACGGTGAGGGCGTCGCGGAGCGTCTCGGCGCGCGTCGCGTGCGCATCGACGGCGGGCGCATCGCGAACTGAGCGCGCCCGACCCCGTTTCGCGTGAGCAGCCGCGCCAGCCCTCAGG
>JALYWZ010000364.1 GCA_030852505.1 Myxococcota bacterium
CACGATCGCGTAGTCGCCGGACAGCTCGAACACCATGACGGCGGCCATCACGGGCGCGTGCGTCGTCGCTGCCGTCATGGCGGCCATGCCCACCAGCGCAGAACCCTGAACGAGGCCGCTGCTGCCGATCGGGCTCAATGACAACGCCATTTCACCGACCGCACCGCCCATCGCCGCGCCGATGAAGAGCACGGGCGTGAAGACGCCGCCGGGGCTCCCCGAGGAAACTGAGGCGGTCGTCGCCACCGCCTTGGCGAACAGGAGCACCAACATCAGTCGAAAGGCGACCTGGCCTCCCAAAATCAAGTTGATCGCCTCGTAACCATTGCCCGTGATCTGTGGCAACCCGATGGCGAACGCACCGACACACAGCCCACCGAGCGCCGCCCGCGCCGGTTTCGGCAGGGGCAACCTGGTGAAATGGGCTTCGCCGAAGGACAGAAAAGCCCTGAACGCAGGACCAGCAACGCCCGCCACCAGGCCGAGGAGCGCCGGCAGGAGCAGACTGCTGTCTGGACCCATCACGAACGAGCGCTGCCCGTAGATCGGACCACCGCCGACCACCTGCCTCGCGAGCATCGTCGCGATCGGTGTCACGATGATCGCCGGCAGCACGACGTCGAGCGCGATCACCCCGGTCACCACCTCGACCACGAACAACACAGCCGCCAATGGCGTGTTGTATGCAGCAGCGAAACCCGCCGCGGAACCCGCCGCGATCAACCCGCGCACTTGACCTTCGTGGAGACCGAAGGTGCGTCCGATCACCCCACCCAGTCCACCGCCGAACTGGATGATCGAGCCTTCTCGCCCCACCGAGCCCCCCGAGATGATCGCAAGCCAGGAGCCGAAGGCCTTGAGCGCCGTGGACCGCAGGGAGATGCGGACGTTGCCCAGCACGACCGCTTCCATCACCTCGCCGACCCCGCCTCCCCCCTTGAGCCGGGAGGCGAAGAAGCTCATCAAGCCGGCGCCCCCAGCACCTACCGCCGGGACGACGACACAGCCGTACCAAGGCAACGACTCGAAGGCCGTGAGGACGTCGTCCGCCCGATAAACGCGGGCAAACACCAGGTTTATCGTTCCGCGAAACACGACTGCAAACGCCGCGGCTCCCACCGCTACCGCAAGCAGCGCGGCGACGTACCGCACCAGGTTCGACCAAAAGCGCGGGCTGCTCGGCGAAGCCGACGGACGCGCGTTCTCCGGCCGGAAAGGCGAGCGCGGCACCGGTGAGGACACGCCGGCATCCTAGTCTGGTTCCACGTTCCGAGGTGCTGAGCGTTGAACCGGCATCGGGGCGATCACGCCGCGAGCTCGGTGGCACGCAACCCAGCGCGGCCACTACCGCGAGCACCGTGAAAGGCAGATAGCTCGTTGCTCAGGTCATCATGGGAACCCTGGCCGGCGGCCTCGGGCTCATCGTCGCCACGCCGTTGAGCGCTGCGGCGCTGGTGCTGGTCAAGGAAGCGTACGTAAAGGACGAGCAGGACGAGAAACGCGACTCGTCCGTCGCGTTCGACGAGGCCGCCGACTCCCAGCACGCGCCGGTCCGCGCCGACGACCCGCTCGGCGCCCCGGCGCCGCCAGTCCGAGACTCAGCAAAGCCTTGAGCTTGGCCAGTCAGTCGGGCAAATCGCTCACGGCACTTCTTCGCACACGTATCCGAGTCTCGGGTCTTCGCACTTGAAGTCGTTCCATTGCCAGGCAAGCTCGGAGTCGAAGCCGCCGCAGTCTTCGTCCCAGTCGTTGGCGCTGTTCGGCTTGTCGGGGGGAAAGTCTTCGAAGGCGGTGCCGACGGCTTTGCCGCCGCCGTCGCGGGCCTGATCGAAGAAACGCACGGCGGAGGCGCCCTGGCCCCAGACCCAGGTGCGCTCTTGTTCGATATCGTTGGCGCCCGACCAGACCATGACTTCTTTCGAGATCGGCGTGGTCTGCTTGATCCACTCTTTCAAGAAGTCGTTTTCGGGTTTGGACTCGATGGCGGTGAGCGCGAAGTCCGAGGGGAACTCGATCTGGGGTCCCAGTTTGGCGCAGCTGGTCCGGGCTTGGTCGTAGGTGGCCCACTCGGCTTCGTCCGGGAAGAGGCAGAGGGCGTAAAGATGGCCGTCGTAGCTCTTGACGCTGCAGTCACTCGGGCATGCGCCGTCTTCGTCGATTTCGGCGTCGCAGTCGTTGCTGATGCCGTCGCACATTTCAGGCTCGGGGACGCAGGTCGAAGTGGCGCCGCCTTTGCCCGCGATGGGTCCGACGCCCGCCTCGCCCGCGTCACCCGGTCTGGTGGGATCGGGGCCCGTGATTCCCCCACTGCCCGCGGAAGCACCGCCGACGCCGCCCGCGGGGAGCATGCCGGTCTTGCCGCCGGGGGCGACGACGGTGCCGCCGGTGGAGCCACCCCTGTCGGTGGTGCCGGGGCCCGAGGTGGAGCCGCCCTTGGCGGGCGGAGGCGCGGGATCGGCCTTGGAATCGGCAGGGCCGTCGGGCTCGAGGGCGAAGTCGTCGGAGAGCGCGCAGCGCGTGAGGGCCAGGGGCAAGAGCGATGCGAGGAGCCAGCGGGCGCGCATCATTGGAAGTGCCCGCGGAGGGAGAGCGAGGCGGGGCCGACCGCGAGCGCAACGCCGGACTTGCGGGGGGCCTTGCCGACGCTCGGCGCGGGGCGCAAGAGCAGATAGGTGCCGCTCGCGACGCCAGCGATGCCGAGGCCGAAGCCGACGTACGAGAGGGTCCGCGTGAGCCGCCACTTGTCGAGGTCGTCCGAGTACTCGCGCGGGCACAGCGGGTTGCAGACGTCCTCGAGATCGGACTTGGTGTTGAGGGCGATGATGCCGGCGACAGCACCCGCGCCGATGAAGGCGGCGCCGGCGCCGGTTACGGTCCAACCCAGAGCGTTGAACGAGCGCGTGGCGGGCTCTGGCTGCGCGGGAGTCGGGTTTTGGGGCGCGGTGACCACTGGACGCGGCTTCGGTGGCGCGGGTTCGAGCGGCGTGATGTCGACGTCCAGGTGCTGGCCCTCGGTCAGCGTGACCTCGCGCGTGACGAGGCCCGTCGCGAGCCGGACCTCGACGCGGTAAGAGCCGGGATCGGCGGGGCGCTCGACCGAAGCGAGCGCGGGCGGGATTTTTCGACCGTTGATCTGGATCTCGGGCTGCTCGGTCGGGGTGATGCGGAGCAAGCGCACGCGCAAGGTCGGGATCCGCGGCAGGAGCAGCTCGAGCTCGCGTTCGGCGGTGTCGGCGGCGTCGCGAAAGACGGCGTTGGCAGGGTCGAGCGACAGCATGCGCTGGGTGGTGACGTACTTGTCCGCCGCTTCGACGAGGCGCCCGAGCTCCACCAGCGAGCGCGCTTCCATCAGGGTGATCGTGGGGGCCGGGATGATCGCGCTGGCACGGCCGAATAGCTCCAGCGCGCGCTCGAAGTCACGCTGCTCGAAGGCCGCCGAGCCCTGTGCCGCCAGCACGCGCGCCGCCATCCGGGCATCGCTCTCTTCATACGATTCGCTCGTCGTCGCGTTGGCCGCAGCGTCCGGAGCCAGCAATGTCAACGAGAGCGCCAGTGCCGGTGCGAAGCGAGCCCAGCGACGATCGAAAGCCCAAGTCACGTCCTTTCGTGTTGGCTCGTCTTGCCCTATCGCGCAAGCGGAGCGCCGCCCGCGCTCACCCGCGTGGCACCCTCGCCCCTACCTTGCAGATTCGGGACCTACCTTGTCGCTGCGCGATGTCACTCGCAGGCGCGTGGCTGACAGCTGCCTTGCGAACAACGCAGTCGAACCAGCCCGTCGCAGTAGCCGGTGGCTTCCCAGCTCGGGCAGTCGTCGTCGGTGGCGCAGGCGGCCGTGCAGATGTAAGGCCGCGAAAGCGAAGGCCCGCTGGACGGCGGCGCGTCCACCTCGAGGCACTGGAGCGGCGCGGCGC
Organism: Myxococcota bacterium; assembly: GCA_030852505.1. Classification (GTDB taxonomy): domain Bacteria; phylum Myxococcota_A; class Polyangia; order Polyangiales; family Polyangiaceae; genus PMG-095. The sequence goes on from JALYWZ010000364.1 coordinate 3,912, forward strand.
ACAGGCTCGGCTCGCTTTCGCAGTCGGTGCCGAACGTCGCCGGCTCGTTTGGGTCGACCGCGCCGCAGTCACAGGCCGCAGCGCCGATTTCGGCCACGTCCCATTCGCCGTCCCGGTGCTCGAAGGCGGCCGTGCAGCGGAAATCCCCCACGTCGCCGCAATGTTCTGGGGCCGCGGGGGCCGTCGGGTCGCAGCTGCAGCCCTGCCGTTCCGCGTAGTCGTCGCAAGTGAGCATCTGGGAAACGGGGCATTCGTCCGACAAGAGCGGCGCGCCTTCCGAATCACGCGGAATGTGATCCGGTAAAGGTTCTGTTCCGACCGGGGGCACGAGGTAGAGGCTCTGATCGACGATGATGCAGCTCGCGGTCGTGCAATCGAGGCCGTCCTCGAAAGACACGTCGACCGTGTCCGGGATCGGCTGGTCGCGGTCGAGCTTTCCCACGCCGAGCGCGCCGCGGCCGTTCACGCGGACCGAAGTCGCTGAAGGGCGGATCACGTGCAGGCGCTCGGGATCTCCGTCGGGCGTCCAGGCTTGGAGATGGAACGGACCACCGCCGAGGAAGCGGCCACCGACGTAAGCTGCCGGATAACGCCCAGGCGACGTCTGCCAACGGGTACCGTCGGTCGACCAGACCTGATCCGCATAGAACGCGCCCTCGATGAACAACAGGTGCCGGTGCACGCCTTGCCCGACGTTCCCGCTCGGATCGGTGATGCACAGATCCGGGATGTCGCACGGCACATCGACGCTGACCCAGGAGTGCCCGTCTTCCGAAACTTGCATGGGGCCATTGCCCGCCAAAACGTAGCGGCCGTTGCCATACGCCGCCGATCCGAATTGAAGGAGCTCGCTCGACCCCTCCGTCCAACTGACGCCGTCGGCGGACACCGCCAGCGTGCGGAAGCCAAATCCGAAAAACAATCCACCAGCGAAGTCGACCGTGTGAAACTGCCGTGACGGATCGGCACTTGGCTGCGCGACCTCTCGCCAGTGCTCTCCGTCGGTCGACGTGAAGAACACGCCTCCACCACCCTCGCCCAGCCGCTCGCCCGCCAGCACGTAGATGCCGTCACCATAAGCGATGTCCCTCAGAGCCAGGTCGTCGTGCCCGGGGTCCAGCGCGACGGAGTGCCAGCGCACGCCGTCCGTCGAGCGAAACAAGGCGGTTTCTGCGCCCCCGATCACCTTGCCACTGCCGAGAAGCCGGCGCGACAGGGCGAACCAGCCGTCGGGCGTGCTGACGAGACTCGGCGTGTCGAGCGCAGGCACTTCGATCAGCCGAAAAGCCGCACCGCTGATATCGACGATCTCGGTCGTGCCGCCTGGAGCGTCGCTAGCTGAGCCGGCGGACGCCGCTGCGGCAGTGTACTGCTCGTCCGTGATCTGCGGCGCGGCCGCGGCGTTGAGCGGGTCGATCGCGGCCGGCGGCGGCGCAGGTGGTTGGCTCGCGTCCTCGCTGCAAGAGAGAACGAGAGCGCCCGCGAGCACGAGCGTGCCGGCGAACCGGCGTTGAGGCGAAACGGGCGACGCCATGGCGCCGTGATAGTACCCGAAGGCCGCTCGGTCCGCTTGTCGGCGGCGGCGCGCCGGTGGATCCTCCCGCCCCCCATGACGCCTACCAGCTTGCCCGGACCGCGGCCGTGGCCCGTCCTCGGCACGAACGGAAATCTGCTGAGTTTCGTGCTCGATCCGCTCGCGCACGTGGAGCGGCTGTTTCGGC
>JALYWZ010000365.1 GCA_030852505.1 Myxococcota bacterium
GCGCGCCACACGGCCGCCAGCGCCGCCAGAGCCGACGCCCACGGAGCCGAAGGCCGACTGAGCTAGTCCGGGCGACAGATCGAGAACATCACCGCGTCGCTGGTGCGGCCGCGCAGCATCAGGCGCTTTCTGAGCAGCCCCTCGCGCACCGCGCCGGCTTTTTCCGCGACGCGCTGGCTACGCAGGTTGCCCGCGGCCGCCAGGATTTCGAGCCGGTTCAGGTCGGTATTTCGGAACGCCCACTCGGAGACGAGCTTCACGGCCTTCACGGCCACCCCGCGGCCCATCGCGGACGCGCGCACCCAGTAACCGAGGTTCGCGACGGCGTTGAAGCGGCTGATCTGATTCAAACCGCAGCCGCCGAGGTAGCGGCCGTCACCCGTGACGATCGCGAAGTCGTACATCGAACCGTCGGCGTGGCCGTTCTGGGTAGTGGTGATCCAGCTCGCGGCGTCGGCGAACGTGTACTCGGGGTGCGCCCAGGGCATCCACGGCGTGAGCTCGACCAGCGATTCCCGAACTGCGGTGTACATCTCCGCCGCGTCGGAGTCCTGATACGGGCGGATCCGGATCGTTTCAGCCACGGGACGGCCGGTAGCATAGCGTGATTGGCGCCGGCTGCCCGGGCGCGTATACACCCCTCGCCATGCCGGAATTCATTTTCACGATGCAGGAGGTGACCAAGGTCCACCCTCCCGACAAGAAGGTCCTCGAAAACATCACGCTCGCGTTTTACCCGGGCGCGAAGATCGGCGTGATCGGCTCGAACGGCTCCGGCAAGAGCAGCCTGCTCAAGATCATGGCCGGCGTGGACAAGGAGTTCCTCGGCGAAGCGCGCGCACACCCCGGCACCAAGATCGGCTACTTCGCGCAGGAGCCGGAGCTCGGCGCGTTCAAGACCGTGCGCGAAGCCGTCGAGGACGCGGTCCAGGAGACCCAGTCCCTGCTCAAGCAGTTCGAAGAGGTGAGCATGAAGCTCGGCGAGCCGCTGTCGGACGACGAGATGACGGCCGTGCTCGAAGCCCAGGCCAAGCTCCAGGACCGGATCGACGCGGCCGACGCCTGGAACCTCGATCAGCGCGTGGATCTGGCGATGGAGGCGCTGCGCTTGCCGCCTCCCGAGGCCGAGATCGACAAGCTCTCCGGCGGTGAGCGGCGGCGCGTCGCGCTGTGCCGGCTGCTGCTCAGCCGCCCCGACATGCTGCTGCTCGACGAGCCCACGAACCATCTGGACGCCGAGTCGGTGGCCTGGCTCGAGCGCTACCTGAAAGAGTTCCCGGGCACCGTGATCGCGGTCACCCACGATCGTTACTTCCTCGACGACGTGGCGGAGTGGATCTTGGAGCTCGACCGCGGCCGCGGTTATCCGTTCAAGGGCAACTACTCGGGCTGGCTCGATCAGAAGGCCGCGCGGCTATCGATCGAGGAGAAACAGGAGAGCGCTCGCCAGCGCAAGTTGAAGCAAGAGCTCGAGTGGGTTCGCGCCTCACCGCGCGCGCGCCAGGCCAAGAGCAAGGCCCGCCTCGGCGCTTACGAAGATCTGTTGAACCAGGCCAACAAGGGCGTGATCGACGCGGCCGAGATCAGCATGCCGCCCGGCCCGCGGCTCGGCGATCTGGTGATCGAGGCCGAAGATCTGAAGAAGGCGTTCGGCGATCGGCTGCTCGTGGAAGGGCTGTCGTTCCGCCTGCCGCGCGCGGGCATCGTCGGCGTGATCGGCCCGAACGGCGCGGGTAAGACCACGCTATTCAAGATGCTGGTCGGTCAAGAGAAGCCCGACGGCGGCGCGCTCAAGGTCGGCGAGACGGTGAAGATCGCCTACGTCGATCAGTCGCGCGCCTCGCTCGGCGCCGACCACTCGGTGTGGCAGGAGATCTCCGGTGGTGAAGACAAGATCGCGCTCGGCAAGCGAGAGGTCGCGTCGCGCGCCTACTGCGCGTGGTTCGGCTTCAAGGGCAGCGATCAGCAAAAGCGCGTCGGCACGCTGTCGGGCGGTGAGCGCAACCGCGTCCACCTGGCGAAGCTGCTGAAAGAGGGCGGCAACCTGCTATTGCTCGACGAGCCGACCAACGACCTCGACGTCGACACGCTGCGCGCGCTCGAGGAGGCGCTGCTCTCGTTCCCGGGCTGCGCCGTGGTCATCACCCACGACCGCTGGTTCCTCGATCGCATCGCCACGCACATCCTCGCCTTCGAGGGCGACAGCAAGGCCGTGTGGTTCGAAGGCAACTACCAGGCTTACGAAGAGGACCGCCGCCGCCGCCTGGGCCAGGACGCAGACCGCCCGCACCGCATCAAATACAAGCGAATTCATTGAGGAATTCGGCGAGGAAGGTTGGGGCACGAGCGCCGTAGAATGCCAGGTCTCTCCATGCGTACACCTTACTTTCTCGGAGCGCTGGCGTTCGCGGCGCTCTCGGCGGGCTGTGAGATCCAGGAGTGCGACAACGAGGAGACCGGCGCCGACGGCGTGTGCCTCAAATCGCTGAAGCGCTTCGAGGGCGAGGCCGTGCGCCAGAGGGCGGACTACACGAGCGACCTCGACGTGGTGATCGACAGCCCGAACGGCGACGTACGCGTGGTCGAGGGCGACTACGGCGACGAGCTCTCCGTCCACTTCGAGCCCTTCGTGATGCGCGCCTTCGACACGCCACGCGACGTGGTGCAGGAAGATCTCGACGAGATCCAGACCTCGATCGCGCAGAGCAACCGCGGCTACGTGATCAGCGTGGACCCGCCGAACGGCGTGTCCGGCGCCGACATCACGGTCTCGCTACCGCGCGGCTTCGCGGCGACGCTCGACATCGACCAGAACAACGGCTCGACGGACGTGCGCTACGTGGGCGACGCGCCGGCCGTGATCGTCGACAGCGAGAACGGCTCGTGCAACGTGAACGCGGGCTGGGCCGAGCGGATCTCGGTCTATTGCGACAACGGCGACCTGACCGCGTCGATCGACGCCAGCGTGCCGCAAACCGGCAGCGGCTTTGCCACCGGCAACGGCTCGGTCGAGCTCTGGCTGCCGCCCGACGGCGTGTTCAGCGTCCAGGCTCAGGCGCTCGCGGGCGGTGTGGTCACGGTGGAAGGCGCGCCTTCGAGCTGCGTGCTCGCGACGGCCAGCGAAGGCTCGAAGACCTTGAGCTGCAACGGCGCGACCGACCAGGACCCGGTTTACGTGGTGGTGGCCGACGGTACGTCGCTCGCCGACGTGGTGCTGCGCTTCTGAGGCAGTAGCGGCTGATTGGTGAGCCGGCAGGCGCCCGCGTAAAGCCCGCACCAGATCGGCGCGAACAGCGCCGCGATCCGCGTGTTGTCCTGGCCGAAGCCCGGGATCAGCGCCAGCAAGACCGCGAGCAGCGAGCTGAGCGCCGAAGCGAAGAGCAGCTGCCGCGTCCACTCCGTCGAGCGCGGCCGCCCGAGCGCGAGACCGAACGCCGTGACCAGGAGCACCAGCGACCACGGCGTGCACACGAGCAGATTCTCGTTCTGGTAAGCCGACCAGTGCTTGGTGAAGAGCCAGAAAAACAGCAGGATGCAGCCGACCAGGCCGAACACGGTTCCGAACAGCATCGCGAATGCGCCGAATCCGGCGCGAGCGGCGCGGTGAGTGCGCCCCCGCTCACCCAACCCGAAGCCGACGCCTCCGAGCAACGCCCCGATGAATAGGAACCAGCCCACGCGCGAGGGTGGCTCGGTCAGCGCAGCGGGGCGCTCGGCGCTGACCAGCTTCCGGGTCTCGAGCACGAGCGGGCGGACCTCACCGTTGCGCGAGATCTTGGCTGCAGCCAGCGCCGCCTCGAGCTGGTCGGGGATCCACAGCTCGTCGTAGCGAGACGTGCCCCGGTCCGTGAGGCGCCCGAGCGCCAGATCCAGCCCGAAGTACAGCCAGGGCTCGGGTGCCGAGAGCCGCATCGCGTGCTCGCGGAAGGTGTAGCGCCCGTCGCCGCCGATCGCTTTCTTCAGAGCGCCGCCCAGCGCCTGATCGATCGCGTCGCGCACGCGCGTCGTGCAGTTGTCCCTGAAGTAGTCGTAGTTGTAGTAGCGGTTCTGGGGCAGCGCGTTGACGGCGACCGCCGCGGCCAGGCTCTTTCGCTCGGCCTCGGTCATGTCGAGCTCCTGCGCGACGAGCGTGCGGTTCTGCATCTCGTAGAAATCGAGCGTGCGGTCGAGGCGCGCGAGGCTCAGCCAGTAGCGGAAGCGCCCGGCCATGAAGTCCTCGATGCCTTGCATGCCCTCGAAGGCGAACGTGCCCCAGTTGTAGACCACGGCGCGCCCCGGCCAGGTGAGCAGCAGCGCGTTGTGCCCGAAGCGCGCGAACGGATGATCGCCCGGACCCATGGTCAGCACGAACACCTTGGGCGCGGCCTGATCGGCGCGGAGCGGGAGCTCGCGCGCGCCCGCGGCCGGCGCCTGCGCTCGGGCGGGCAAGGCCGTGAGCGACAGCACGCCGAACAGCAGGACCGCGAACCACGACGCCCGAACCAAAGCCAGCCTCGACATCCCACGGTAGCGCAAGGGAGCGCGAGTTTAGCTGTCTTCCTATGGTAGCGCGAGCGGTTCTCGGGCATCTTGCGGCGTCGCGTGAAGTTCTTCGGCGCTCTCCGGGCGGGGTTCCAGGTCGTAGCTCTGAGCGCCGCAGTCGCGGCCCTGAGCTGCGGCGCGCGCACCGAGCTCGAGACCGTCGAGCGCTGTGAAGACGGCGAGCCGGCTCGGCCCTGCCGCAACGCGTGCGGAGAAGGCATGTCCGAGTGCCGCGACGGCTACTTTCACGAATGCGAGGTCCCGCGGAAGACCGTGCGCTGCGAGAACGCTTGCGGCATCGGCGAGCAGAGCTGCGTGGGCGGCGCGTGGCAAAGCTGTGAGGTTCCACGCCGCGCCGTCGAGTGTTGCAGCGTGTGCGGCTGCGGCGAAGAGGTCTGCGAGAACGGCGTCCAGCGTGCGTGCAACGCGCCGCTTCCGAAGCCGCCCAAGCTACGCGGCACGATCCGCGACTTCAGCTCCAGCCATCCGGACTTCGAGCTCCCGCTGTTCGGCGATCAATCGGAGTACGGCATCGTCGGGCTCGAGCTCGGACCGGACGACAAGCCCGTGTACCTGGGCGGGCGCAACATCACCACCTCGGGGGCCGCGAGCTTCGATCAGTGGTACCGCGACGTCCCCGGGGTGAACGAGTCGAAGGCGATGGAGCTCGAGCTTCAGGAGCTCACGGGCGAGCCCGGCATGTTCGCCTACGACGACCAGACCTTCTTCCCGATCGACGGCGAGCTGCTCGGGAACGAGCGGCGCTTCCATAACTTCCACTTCACGTTCGAAGCGACGACGACCTTCAAATATATCGGCGGAGAGGTGTTCCGCTTCGAAGGCGACGACGATATGTGGGTGTTCATCAACCGCCGGCTGGCCATCGACCTCGGCGGGATCCACGGGCGAAAACCCGCGCGGGTGAGCCTCGACGAGCGGGCGGGCGCGCTCGGGCTCGAGCTCAGCGGCACCTACAGCCTGCATTTCTTCTTCGCCGAGCGGCACACGGACGCCTCCACCTTCACCATCGAAACGACGATCGCCGAGCCCGGATCCTGCGAGTAGTCGGCGATTGGCCTGCGCCGACGGAGTAAGACGGCGTCGTAAA
>JALYWZ010001126.1 GCA_030852505.1 Myxococcota bacterium
GTTGGAAACCTCGACTCGATCGCGATCGGCCGTGAGCCGCCGAGCGACGGCTACGGCCCGAACCTGATCGGCGGCGGCGACTTCGAAGCGGGTGTCGGTGGCTGGTTCGGCTGGGGCGGCACGCTCACGGCCTCGAGCGAGCGCGCGCATGGCGGGAGCCAGAGCCTCGAGGTCTCGAACCGCAGCGACGGCGCGGGCACCGCCGCTTACGACCTGACCAGCGCCGTTCAACCCGGCGCGAGCTACGCGCTGCGCGTTTACGTGTCGATCGCGGGCGCCGCGACCGCACCCGTGAACGTCACGCGCAAGGCCGTCTGCGCGGGTGAAGAGGACAGCTACGTCTGGGTGACCAGCAACGGCGCGGTCAGCGAGCAGGGCTGGACCGAGCTCAGCGGTGTCCTCGAGGTGCCGAGCTGCGAGCTCACCAACCTGCTGGTGTACGTCGAGGGCCCGCCCGACGGCGTGGATCTGTATGTGGACGACGCCTCCGTGCGCGCTCCGCTCACGGAGAACCTGGTCGCGAACGGCGAGTTCGAAGCCAACACCAACGGCTGGTTCGGCTGGGGTGGCACGATCACCCAGTCGAGCGAACGCGCGCATGGCGGCGCGCAGAGCCTGAGGGTCGCGAACCGCAGCGAGGGCGCGGGCACGGCTGCCTACGACCTCACCAGCGTCGTCACGGCCGGCACCACCTACCAAACGCGGTTCTTCGTGACGATCGGCGGAGCGGCCTCCGCGCCCGTCAACATCACGCGCAAGGTCTCGTGCGCGGGACAGGACGACTCGTACGCCTGGGTCTCGAACAGCTCGGCCGTGCTCGACGGAGCGTGGACCGAGCTGTCCGGAGCGCTTACGGTGCCGGACTGCGAGCTCACCAACGTCCTCATCTACGTCGAGGGCCCACCCGCCGGCGTGGACCTGTACGTGGACGACGTCGTCGTCAGCCCGTAGCCAGGACCCAGCGCCTCCCCCGCGTTTCCGCGGGTGCTAAGTTTTTAGCACCATCTGCTTGCTAAATTCTTAGCACCCGCGTAGCGTGCGCGGCATGTCTTCGAAGCGGCCGCTCACCCGCCGTGAGCGCGAGATCATGGACGTCGTGTACCGGCTGGGCCGCGCGAGCGCTCAGGACGTCCTCGATAACCTGGCGGATCCGCCCAGCTATTCCGCAGTGCGCGCGCTGCTGCGCCTGCTCGAAGAGCGCGGACACGTGAAGCACACGCAGGACGGCGCGCGCTACCTGTACGCGCCCGCCGTGCCGCGCGGCGCGGCCCGCAAGAAGGCGCTCGAGCACCTGATCTCGACCTTCTTCGAGGGCTCCGTCGAGCAGACGCTGTTCGCGCTCGTGGAATCCTCGAAAAACAAACTGTCCGGAGAAGAGCTCGACCGCCTCGCCGAGGTCGTCGAGCGCGCACGCAAGCGAGGGAACTGAAGCATGGCTCTATCGTTGATGCTCTCGATCGTGGTCCGGGTGAGCGTGGTGTTCGGCGCGGGGCTCGCCGCCGCGGCGTTGCTGCCCCGCGCGTCGGCGTCGTACCGGCGCGCGATCCTGCTGTGTGCGCTGGGCGCTGCCCTCGCGCTCGGGGGGTTGGCGCTCGCCGTGCCCGACCGCCCGGGGCTGGCCGTCGTCCCCTCGCCGCTCGATACGCGGATCTTCGCCGAGGCGGCGCTGATTGGCGCCGCGCTGCCGCGCCAAGCGAGCGCCGCTCCCTCCAGCGTGCCCGCCTCCCCGTTGGATCCAGGCGTGGTGCTCGGCGCGCTGTGGCTCGCAGGCTCGTTCGCCGCGCTGCTCCGGCTCGGAGTCGGGCTGTGGCGCGTCCGGGTCTTGCTGCGCCGGGCAACGCCGCTCGACGAGGACGTGGCGGAGAGCCCGGACGTCGAGGGCCCGCTGGTCGCTGGTCTACTAAAACCGCGGATCCTCTTGCCGCGTTCGGCGCGCGGTTGGAGCGCGGAGCGGCTGCGGCTGGTGTTCGCTCACGAGCGCGCGCACCTGACCGGGCGCGACGGGTTGTGGTCTCTGCTCGCAGAGCTGACCTG
>JALYWZ010001127.1 GCA_030852505.1 Myxococcota bacterium
GCGCAAGCCCGCGTCGCCGCCAGCGCGCTCGGCGACGCGGGTCTACCCGTCGCCAGCGCCACGCCGCGCGTGTTGCGGGAAGATGCGCAGTTGCCCAGCGATCCGCAGCGCCCCGAGACCGGGGTGCGGCTCACCGCGCGCTTCAGCTGGCTCGATTTGCCGCCGTTTCCGCGGCTGCCGGAGACGAACGTCGACGGCGAGCACCGCTTGCGCGAGTCGCTCGCGTTCCAGATCACGTTCGAGCTGTCACCTCAGGGGCGGCTGCGCGGCGTGTTCGGCTCGGAGGCGTTCGTTTTGCCGAAGGGCAGCGAGCTGCGCTCCCGGCTCGAGTACCTCGGGCACGTGCTGCTCTGGGATTCGGGCAACCAGTACACCTTGCTGCCCGCCGGCACGCTGCGCGCTGTTTTGGTCGAGCACCGCGCCGACGCGGCCCCGCTGGTCGAGCCGCGTGTCACCCCTGTGGGTTATGGTCGCGTGCTCGGGATCCCGACCGAGCGCAGCGAGCTGACCACGCCGCTCGGGCGGCTGTTGATCGATCAGGGTCCCGTCCCCGGCGCCGGGCCGAGCGGGCTCTTGATGTGCCGATTGCTGGGCGAGCTGATCACGGCCGAGCCGACCCACAACGGTTGCTCGCGCACCAAGCTGCCGCTGCGCGCCGAGTTGTTCTCCGCGGGCGGCGGACACCTGCTGTTCGAGGTCACGAAGCTCGAGAAAGATCAGCCGCTCGAGGAGGCGAGCCTCACCACGACCCCCGCGGGCGCCGAGCTCGTCAAGGGCAGGCTCCCTGCGAGCGGGCCCTCCGTCGTGCTCCCGAAGTCGAAGCTGACCGAGCTCCGGCTGCGCCCGGCGCCACGCGACGAGAAGCCGGATCCGCTCGCGCCGAAGAGCGGGCTTTTGTTGCTGAACCGCAGCGAGAGCTTGCGCTACGTGTTGCTCGATGGCGTGCCGATCGCGCGCGTGGCGGCGCGCTCCGACGTGCACGTCGAGGGCCTGTTGCCGGGAAAATACGGCCTCGTCACCCTCGACTTCGTCGGGGACGATTCGACTCCGCTCCGGATCGTTGCGTTACCAGCGCGCGTCGCGCTCGGCGACGAAGTCGACAGTAGGTAGCGCGCTTCCGCGCACCCTCGGCCTTGTGAACGAGCGATCGCCGTTTCATGCTTCCGGCCTCGAGGAGGTTCAGAGAGCATGAACGTCGCCCGTCTCAGCATGGTGATCGCGCTCACGGCCTTGGGCTGCCAGTCCAAGGCGACGCCCGAACGGCCGAGCGTGTCTTCGCTGCAACCCGCGACGTCCACGTCCGCCCTGTCCGCGAGCGTGGCCGCAGCCGAGGGCCCCGCGGCGCTCGGCGCGCCTGCCCCCGATTTCAAGCTGCCGGATCTCGACGGCAATTCAGTGAGCTTGAGCTCGTTCCGCGGCAAGACCGTCGTGCTCGAATGGTTCAACCCCGAGTGCCCGTTCGTGAAGGCCTCGCACACCAAGGGCTCCTTGAAGGGAACCGCGGCTCGCTACGCCGACAAGGGCGTGGTCTGGCTCGCGATCAACTCCAACGCACCCGGCAAACAAGGGGCAGGACGCGAGATCAACAGCGCCGCGCGCGACAAGTTCGGCTTGAAGCATCCAATCTTGCTCGACGAGTCCGGCGCGGTCGGCAAGCTCTACGGCGCCCAGCGCACGCCGCACCTATTCGTGATCGATCCCTCCGGCAACCTCGTCTACCGCGGCGCCCCCGACAACAGCCCCGACGGCGAAGGCGATTCCCCCACCTCCGGCACCCTCGTCCGCCACATCGACGTCGTCCTCTCCGAGCTGGAAGGCAAGAAGCCTATCTCGGTGAAAGAGACGGAGGCGTACGGCTGTTCCGTCAAATACGGCGGCTGAAAAATCGCTGAGCGGCGCAGCGAGAGGGATGCAACAGGAAGGCGAGAAGCAGCGCCGGTGAAAGCCGGCATGAGGAAGTAGGTGAGTGAGACGAGATGACACCGTCGAATCGAGCAAGTCCTACCCCGGGAGGAGTCCACCCCCGGGAAACC
>JALYWZ010000366.1 GCA_030852505.1 Myxococcota bacterium
GCGACGTAGCTGAGCTCGACGCTGCGGCGACCCGACGAGATCAGGTTGTAAGTGCCGACGCGCGTGCTCTCGCTGTGGTTCGCCGCCAGGTAGCGGTAGGCGTCGGCCGGGCCCGCGGCCACGCGCAGCATGCGCACGTAGGCGCCGAGGACCTCGGGATGAGTCATCCACTGGCCCCGCGACTCGAGCGCGTCCGTGCCGAACGCCGAGGCGAGCGCCGACAGCGCGCGGCGTGCGGCTGCGACGCTGATCCAGCCCGTGTCGCTGTCGATCACGCTCTGCGGAATACCCACGCTGGAAAGCAACGCACGGACCGCGGGGTCGCCGCGCTCTTCTCGAAGCCGCAACAGAAATGGCTTGAGCAGCGACGCGCGCAGCTCCTCGCGGCCGGCCTCGGCTGCCGGGAGGCTCGGGCGCTCGCGGCGCGGGCGAAACTCCGTCATCGTCCTCTAGCCGGTAGCCCCCTGGGCGCCCGGCTGCCGAGGAGCATAGCGCCGAGTCGCGACTTCCGGTGGTTTTCCGAGCCGCGGTCCCGTTCGGCCGCGTGGCCCCAGCGGTTTTCGCGGAAACGGAAAGCGCGCCGGGCTGACGGCGTAGGTACCCGAGCCCGGCTTTACGTGCGACGGTGGCGACGCCAGATCCATCGGTGCCCGCGAGCGCGGGCGGACTCGGGAGGCCCATGCAACTCGGAATGATCGGACTCGGTCGAATGGGAGCAAACATGGTGCGGCGTCTGCACAGGAAGGGGCACACCTCGGTGGTCTTCGACCTGAGCCCGGACGCCGTGAAGGCCCTGGTCGCCGAAGGCGCGACGGGCTCGGCCTCGTTCGAGGAGTTCGTGCAGAAGCTCGAACGGCCGCGGAACGTCTGGCTGATGGTGCCGGCGGCGCACGTCGATTCGACGATCGACAAGCTCTTGCCCCTGCTCGAGCCGGGCGACGCGCTGATCGACGGCGGGAACAGCCATTATCACGACGACCTGCGGCGGGCGCACGAGCTCGGACAGGCCGGCGTTCACTACCTCGACGTCGGCACGAGCGGCGGCGTGTTCGGGCTCGAGCGCGGCTATTGCCTGATGATCGGCGGGGACGGCGAGGCCGTGAAGCGGCTCGACCCGATCTTCCTCGCGCTCGCACCAGGCAAGGGCGGGATCCCGCCCACGCCGTCGCGCAAGCACACTGGCACCGCCGAGCTCGGCTACCTGCACTGCGGTCCGCCGGGTGCCGGCCACTTCGTCAAGATGGTGCACAACGGCATCGAGTACGGGCTGATGGCTGCCTACGCCGAAGGCCTGAACATCTTGAAGCACGCCAATATCGGCCACCAGGGCCGCGCCGCGGATGCGGAAACTTCGCCGCTGCCGCACCCCGAGCTTTACCAATACGACTTCAACCTCTCCGAGGTGAGCGAGCTCTGGCGGCGGGGCAGCGTGATCACCTCGTGGCTGCTCGATCTTACGGCGGACGCGCTGGCCGAGAGCCCGGCGCTCGACGAGTTCGGCGGCAAGGTGTCGGACTCGGGTGAAGGGCGCTGGACGATCCAGGCGGCGATCGACGAAGGCGTGCCGGTGCACGTGCTCAGCGCTGCGTTGTTCGATCGCTTCGAGTCGCGCGGCTCGGCGGAGTTCGCGAACAAGGTGCTGAGCGCGATGCGCTTCGGCTTCGGCGGTCACCGCGAGAAGCACGGCGGAGGTCACTCGTGAACCACCACGAGCCGGAGAGCGACGCGCTGGTGCTGTTCGGCGCCACGGGCGACCTTGCGTACAAGAAAATCTTCCCGGCGCTGCACGCGATCTTTCGTCGCGGCCACCCGCCGATCCCGATCGTCGGCGTGTCGCGCGGCGGCTCGGACCTCGAAAAGCTCAAGGAGCGAGCGCGCGCCAGCGTGAACGAGTTCGGCGGCGGCGTTGACGAGAAGGCGTTCAAGAAGCTGTCGGACAGCCTGCGCTACGTGGACGGCGACTACAACGAACCGAGCCTGTTCGAGGCGATCGTCCAGGCGCTCGGCGGCGCGCAACGCCCGCTTTTTTACCTGTCGATCCCGCCGAGTGCGTTCCCGCAAGTGGTTCGGCTGCTCGCCAAGACCGGCTGCGCCAAGTCGGCGCGCGTCGTGATCGAGAAGCCCTTCGGTCGAGATCTGGCCTCGGCGCACGAGCTCAACACCGTGCTGCACGAGGTGTTCCCCGAGGACCGCATCTATCGAATCGACCACTTTCTCGGCAAGGAGCCGGTCCAGAACCTCCTGTACTTCCGCTTCGCCAACACGTTCCTCGAGCCGGTCTGGAACCGGAACTTCGTGAGCAGCGTGCAGGTGACGATGGCCGAGTCGTTCGGAGTCGGCGGGCGCGGGCGGTTCTACGAAGAGGCGGGCGCGATCCGCGACGTGGTCCAGAACCACTTGCTGGAAGTGCTGGCGTTTCTGGCGATGGAGCCGCCGCTCGCGGGCGATCGGGAAGCCTTGCGCAACGAGAAGACCAAGGTGCTGCGCGCGATCCGCCCGCTCGAGCCGGAGCAGGTCGTGCGCGGGCAGTACCGCGGCTACCGCAGCGAGGAGGGCGTGGAGCGGGATTCGCAGGTCGAGACCTACGCGGCGCTGCGCTTCGAGATCGATTCGTGGCGCTGGTCCGGCGTGCCGTTCTACGTGCGCACGGGCAAATATTTACCGGTGACGGCGACCGAGGTGCTGGTCGAGTTCCAGCGCCCCCCGCACCTGGTGTTCCCGGAGGCGATGCCGGCGGCCAGCAACTACGTGCGCTTCCGGCTGGGGCCGGAGATGGCGATCGCCGTCGGCGCGCGCGCCAAGCGGCTCGGCGAGGTGATGGTGGGCGAGGGCATCGAGCTCATGGTCCAGAACCAGCGCCCGGACGAGATGAGCGCCTACGAGCGCCTGATCGGTGACGCGATCCGGGGGGACAGCAACCTGTTCGCGCGCGAGGACGGCGTCGAAGCGGCCTGGCGCATCGTCGATCCGATCCTCGGTGAAGAGACGCCCGTCTACGAGTACGACAAGGGCAGCTGGGGTCCGGCCGAGGCGACCTACGTGCTCGCCGGAAGCGCACGCTGGCACGATCCGACGCTGCGCAAGGACGCGACGGCGCGCTGAGCCGGGCACGCCGCTTGCTCCGCGCTCACGCATGTGGGTGCGAGCTCTGCTGTCGGCGGCGCTGTTTTTGGTTTCGGCGCTGAGCTCGGTCGAGGCTGCGGCTCAGTACGAGCCCGGCAGCGTGACATCCGCGCAACAGCCGCCTGTCGCCGCGGAACCACAGGCGGCTCGGAGTTGGTACGGCTGGCAGACGCTGTTGCTCGACTTCGGGGTGATCGGCGGGCTGTACCTCTCCGGCAAGTACGACAGCCCGACGCTGGCCTACACGGCGATTGGAGCCTACCTGTTTGCGGCGCCGTCGATTCACCTCTCGCATCGGCGGCCGGACAGCGCGGGTATCAGCTTCGTGTCGCGCCTGGCACTCCCGTTCCTCGGCGCAGAATTTGCGAGCAGCGCCGCCTCCTGCAGGCGGCACTCGGAAGACGGAGAGCTGCATGGCTGCGTGGACATCTGGTTCGCGATCGGCGGCATGCTCGGCGCGCTGGCGGCGAGCGCCATCGATTCGGCGGCGCTCGGGTGGGAGCCGAGCGAACCGGGGATTCAGCGAGGCGCGACATTGACACCGTGGGTGTGGGTCAACTCGGAGGGTGCGCGTCTGGGCCTGCGTACGCGATTCTGAAGGAGCTGCTATACGCCGACGGCCGGCGGACGCGGGCCGCGGTTACGCTTCGGTTTTGACGCCGACGGCACGGCGCTTGCGCGTGGGCGGCCGCTCGACGCCCATGCGCCGGAGTAGCTCGCGGCGCCCGCGGAATAGGCGGGTCTGCGTGGCCATCACCGAGGCCTGGAGGATGACCGCGATCTCGGCCATGTCGTGGCCGAGCACGTCGTGCATGAGCACGGTCTCCGCTTGCTCCATCGGCAAGTGCGCGAGCTCGCGGCGCATGCGCTCGAGCTCGAGGCGCGCGGAGACTCGACCTTCGCCGTCGACCGCGCGAGGGTGGAGATCGTCGTGGATGCGGGCAGAGCGATCGAGGACTTTGCGTTCGCAGCGGCGGGACCGCAGCGTGTTCAGCGCGATGTGGCTGGCGATGCTCGAGGCCCAGGTCTTCAGGCTGCACGCCTGCGCGTAGCTCTTGCGCTGCAGGGTGAGCACGATCTGTTCGAAGGCGGTTTGCACGAGGTCGTCGTGTTCCGGCTCGCGCTGCCCGAAGACTCGGTACAGGGCCTTCTCGACGTTCCCGACGAGCCGGTCGTAAAGCAGGCCGGCGACGCGCTGGTCGCCGCTGCGGAGCGCCTCGATCAGCTCTTCGTCCGTGGGTTCGCGGCGGGCCAGTGCGGCTTCGCCTTGGATCAACCGGAGGGCCGGCTTGGGACGCGCCTGGCGCTTCAGTAGTGCGTCAGCCACGAATTTGGTCCTCCAGTCCCGAGCCGTCCGACATTTCTCCTGCTTTCGTCAGTTCGTCTCTGCTGTGCCCCGCGCCGGCACCAAGCGATCAATCGCCCCCCAAAAAAAGACTTGTATGTCTTTGACGGGATTAGAAAATTCCAGTCCTTGGGACTTTTTTCTCTCTGGTGATCGCTCTTGGGGGGCGACGGCTACTATTGGTGGAGATGTTTCAGTCAGGCGCCCCCGACGGAACCCTACCGGGCTCGGACCCGGCTCAGGGTTCGGAAGCGGAGGCCCTGTTTGCGCAACATCTGGCCCAGCGCGCCGCGGCCGGTGATCTACCGGCCACCCAGGCGCTGCTGCGTTACCTGACCCCAGCGGTCACTCGGGTCTCCGCCGGCGTCTTGGGCAGCGCCAACCCGAACCTCGACGACGTCGTGCAGCAGGTGTTGATCGCGGTGCAGCGCGCGCTGCCGGCGTTCCGCGGTGAGTGTCACCCCGCGGGCTATGCGTCGCGGATCGCCTTCCGGATCGCGCTCCGGGCGCGCAAGACCCAGAAGCTTGCGCTGTTCCGCGGAGAGATGCTGGCGCGGCTCGAGGCCGAAGCGCACCCCGCCGAGCCGCCGAGCGCGGAGGCCGAGGCGGAGTGGCGGCGGCGCGTGATCCGGGACTTGCTCGAGGAGCTGCCCGAAGAGCAGGCCGAGACGCTCGCGCTGCGCGTGATGCTGGGCTGGTCGCTGGAAGAGGTCGCCGAGACCACCGGCGTTCCCGTGAACACGGTGCGCAGCCGCGTGCGGCTCGCCAAAGAAGCGTTGCGTCGCCGCATCGAGAGCAACCCGGCGCTCGCCGACCTCAGGGGGCCGCGATGACCGTGGTCGGGCTTCACCCTGAAGAGTTGTTCGATAAGCTGGTGGACGGCAGTTTGTCGGGCGTCGAGGCGGAGCGGCTGCGCGCACACCTCGCGGATTGCGCGGTGTGTCGCTTCGAGCTCGCGGTTCGCGGGGATTTCGAGGCCGATCGGCAGAAGCCGGCCGCGCTGCAGGCACCCGCACCCGCACCCGCACCCGCACCCGCACCGCTTGCACCCGAGCGTCGCCGCTTCGGTTCGAGGCGGCGCCCGGCGTGGGTCTGGGGCATCGCCGCGGCCGCGTCGTTCATCGCCACCGGCGCGCTGGCATCGGTGTACACCGGGGT
>JALYWZ010000051.1 GCA_030852505.1 Myxococcota bacterium
GCTACCTGAAGGTGAATACGGTCAAACGGCGCACTCATTCTCTGTTTCGCCAAGGATCCTACTGGTACTCCGCGCTTCCCAATCTCCGCGAAGAGCGCCTACGTCCGCTCATGGAGGCCTTCGGGAAAATTGTCTCTGAACACGAGGTTTCCCGCGAAGTTCTCGGTGTCATATGAGGGGATGCTTCAGGCGCGCCAGGCGTTGGTGCTCGACTCGTTCGATCCGAAAAGCCTCACCTTCGCCGAGCTCCAGCAAACATCGACCTCGGAGCACCAGGGAGTCCATGGCACCATCAGCCCGCCCCGCGGCTCGGGCCGCCTCCAGCATTTCTCCGCCGAGGCGCAGGCTCTGCTGGGTATCGGTGGAGTTGATGTTCGAAACCACCAAGAGGTTGATGACAGCCATGACAGCGAGAGGGTCCTGCGAGGCGCGGGCCATATCCAGCGCGCGCTGAAATAGCCCTTCTCGCTCGTCGGCTGTCTTGGTGAAGTAGTCAGCGATTACGAGAACGGCGAGGAGCTGCGCACGTAGCGATTGGGGCTCGTTGACCCTGTCGAGCGCTCTCCGGAGGTGCAGGAGATAGTGCTCGTTCACGATCACGCGTTCGCGCAGCGCTTCGAACCAAAAGAGCACGACACGTCCCAAGGTCTGATCAAGGTCGTGCCCGGCACACCACTCTGCGCATTGGCGGTAAGTTGTGTCGGCCAACTCTGCCTGCCACGTCAAGTGTTGCGAGCGGCCCAACGCCATCAGAACGTCCCCCCTCCGAAGGTCGGGGTCGCCGCACTCGTCGAGCATCGCCAGCGCTCGTTGGCAGTAGTCGGCTGCCAATTCGTGCGCCAGTTTTCGTTGCGCGTGTTCGATCGCCGTTAGTGTCCAGGTGACGGCTGCTGCGACCCCGTATTGGGGTGCCGCAATCAGCAGATGGTTGGCGATCTCGAGCGCTGAGTCGTGCTCATCCGTCGCTTGGATCAGTCGTTCGGCGTGGGTCTGGTGTAGTTCCAAGCGTCTGGCCAGAGGAAGATCGCCATACAGAGTTCGCCGTAGAAGTTCGTGATGAAAGTGAAAAAGTCCACCTCCGCGCGACGCTTGTTCGATGAGCCCCTCACGAAGGGCCGCGGCGAGTCCATTCAGTTGGCGATCCCGCTCTTCCGAGCCCGAGGTGCCCAGCTGAGAAACTGAAAATTCCCGCCCGATCACGCACGCTTTTTCGAGAAGTGCACGGGTTTCTGACGGAAGTCGTGACAGCCTTCTTCGCACGCTCTGCGCGAGGTGCTCGGGGACAGCGCCGTTCGGCGAGTGGGGGCTTCGCTCGGGCGAATCGTGTGCTGATACCGATTCCAAGGCATCCCTCACCAGGAAGGGATGGCCCATGGTCGAGCGATAGATTGCGGCGGGGTTCAGGCGCGACCGTTCCGAGGGTGCTTGGTGCCCGATCCACTCGGCGATGTCAGCCTCGGAGAGCCCGGCAAGGTCCACCTGGAGCGTTCCGGAGCGGGCCGCCAAGGTGGAGAGGGCCGGACGGTTGCTCCACTCGGGAGTGCGACAAGTCGCGATGACGAGAATGCGGCTGCGAAAAATGCGTTCCGCCACGAAGCCGAGAAGTGAGAGGGCGGCGTCGTCCACGCTGTGCAGATCTTCTAGAAGCACGAGCAGGGGGTGGGACGTAGAAGCCTCCCCGAGAAAGGAGGCGACCGCATCGAAGACGCGAGACCGGGTTTCGAGGCTCTCGTCTTCGCTTGGAGCGGAAACCGAGAGGTCGAGCAGGGCTTCGCGAAGCTGCGGCGCTATCCGCGTTAGGTCGCGCGCGTGGTTCCCCGCATAAGCCTGCAGTTCCCCCGGTGCGCGAGATTCACAGACCTCTCCCAACGCTTCGGACCAAATCCAGAACGGCGGAGCCCCGCCCGCCTCCCAAGCTCTTCCGCGAAGCACGGTGGCATCTTCGCGAACCAGGCTCGAGAACCTCTCGACGAGCGTCGATTTTCCAATGCCCGGCTCGCCGGTGACTAGCAGCAAACGACCGTTGCCTTCGCGCGCGTTCCCCCACGCACGGGCGAGGTGTTGCAGTTCCTTCGACCTTCCGACGAAGAAATTCTTGACGGATGAGGGCTGTTGCCCTGAAACGACCTCCCCCGGGCTTTCAGTTGCCGTCAGGTGAAAGCGGAAGCCTCGGCCACGTACGGTGGTGATGAGTTTCGGGTTCGCGGCGTCGTCGTCGAGTGCTACCCGAGCGCGCATGATGACGCGCGCTAGAGCGGCGTCGGTGACGGACTGGCCTCGCCAAGGGCCGTCGATAAGCTCTTGCTTGCTGACGACGCGATTCGCGTTTGCCGCCAAGAAGGCGATCGTGTCGAAGACCCGACGTGGAACCCTCACACGGTTGCCGTGTCGGCGAAGCTCATAACTCTGTTCGTCTAGTTCGAAGGCAGCAAACTGAATGGACATGATTTCGTCCCAGCCCCCCGCGAGTTCTTTGGCGGTAGATAGACAAACCGAGATGAGCCTGTGACGCAAGGCTGGAAGTAGCGCAGGCTCGACATGAATTAGTGATCGCGATTGGCCCGCTTGTCCGTTCAGGGAGTGGCTTGGGTCACCCCATCGGACGTCACTCCGTGTCCAGGAGCTCTCGGATGCGGGCGGCGAGGGCGTCGCGGGCGACGGGTTTTTGTAGAAAATTGAGGTTCTCGTGGAGAAAGCCGCGTTCGGCGAGCACTCCGGCGGTGTAACCCGAGATGAATAGCACCTTCAGGGAGGGGCGGATTTTGCCGAGCTCGCGCGCTAGCTCGAGGCCGTTCATGCCGGGCATCATCACGTCGGTGATCACGAGGTCGATGGAGTCGACCTTTTCTGCCGCGATCCTGAGTGCGTCGTCGGCACTCTTGGCGCCGATCACTTGGTAGCCGAGCGAGCGGAGGGTGCGGCGCGTGGCTTCGCGGACCAGGGGTTCGTCGTCGACGAGCAGAACGGTTTCGGTGCCGGGTCGGTCGCTGGGAGCCGGGGGGATGACGCTGACCGGGCGTTGCTCCGTTTCCGGGAGCAGTATCCGGAAGGTGGTGCCGACGCCCGGGCGGCTGCTCACGTCGAGGTGACCGCCGCTTTGCTTCACGATGCCGTAAGCCGTGGGTAGGCCGAGGCCGCTACCGTTGGATTTGGTGGTGAAGAAGGGTTCGAAGGCCTTGGCGAGCGTCGCGCCGTCCATGCCCGTTCCGGTGTCGGTCACACTGACCCGCGCGTAGCGACCGGGCGGGAGCTCGAGATCTCCTGCGCCGCGCTTCGGCTGCAGCGTGAAATTGGCGGTCTCGATCAGCAGCTTGCCACCGTCGGGCATGGCGTCGCGGGCGTTGACCACGAGGTTCGTGAGCACCTGATCGATTTGAGCGGGATCCGCGCGCACTCGGCACAGGTCCGGATCGAGGCGTAGCTCGAGCTGAATCGCATCGCCCAGGAGCTGGCGCAGAATGGGCTCCAGGCGTTGGGCCAGCTCGTTCAGCTGAAAGACCTCTGGGCGGAGATACTGCCCGCGCGAGAAGGCGAGCAACTGACGGGTGAGATCGCGAGCGCGTTCGGCGGCGCTTTGCACGGTCTTGATGTCGTCGGTGACGCTGCGGGAGCTGCGCTGGGTGAGGATCTGATCGGTGACCGCCAGGATCACCGAGAGCATGTTGTTGAAGTCGTGGGCAATGCCGCCGGCGAGGCGACCGATTGCCTCCAGTTTCTCCGTGCTGCGCTCGGTCTCCTGGGCGAGCTCTCGCGCGCGGAGGAAGCGCGCTAGCTCGAAGACGAGCGGGGCCTGAATGGCCAGGGCCGAGAGCGCCCGCGTATCAGAGTCCGTGAAACCTCCGGCTCGAAGGGAGCGCTCCAGATAAACGCCGCCGAGCCTTTCTCCCCGCAGAGAGAGCGCCGTGGCCAAGGTGGATCGGTCGTCACGCACGAACGAAATCACGTTCGGAAGGATGGAATCGTCCGAACCTGGCAAGCCTGCCTCGAACGCCTCGCTCATCAAATGGGCGTCGTCCCGACGGTCGGGGCGGAGGTCTCGCCCGGCGGCGTCTTGGGCTGCAACGACGACGAGGTCCCTCAACGCCGGCCCTGTGCCGAAGGGAGACTGGGATCCCCCATCCGAACCGGAAGTATCTCCGTCGTCGTCCAGGCGCGTTTGCGATAGGAGCAGGTAACCTCGCTCGGCGCGGGCCGACTCGATGAGCTCACCGAGCACGAGTCGAGCTTGTTCGGCGATCCCGATGTCGCGCGCCGAGTGTTGGCCAATCTGAACGAGCGAGCGCAAGAATCCGCGCTGTCGCGGGCGAGAACGCGGACCGTCCAGCTCGAGCGAACGAACGGCGAAGGGCGAGCGTGGCGAAGTTTCGCTGCCGGTGGCGCCGCCAATCAAGCGCAGCTCGAATTCCTCGCGTATCCAGCGCAGACGAAACGCGGCACCGTGCTCGCGAGCCAATGCAGCAGCCACCAAAGCTTGGTCGGTCGCTGCGTCGGCGAGGCCCTCTGCTCGCAACAGATGAGCTCGACCCCGATGCACCGCGTACAAGACCCACGGCGCTGCCTCCGACGATCCCAGTCTTTCGGCCGCATCGAAGGATTGCCGGGCTTTCTCGAAGTTCCGCAGAAAAAATGCCACGTATCCGGCGACTGCAAACGCGTGGGCTTTGAAGAGGGGCACGCGGGCAGCGAGTTCCAGCTCGCGCCACGCTTCCAGGAGCGAGTCGACCTTCTGCGGGAGCTGTACGGCGGAAGCCCGCAGACAGGCGTGAACACGCGCGTGCGCGACGTGCACGTAGTATTCGATGGCCGCAAGGTGCACTCGCTTCGGGTTGAGTCCAAGACCGCGGACCTCTTCGACGAGTGCTTCGAAGCTCTCGCCCAGCTCCCCGGACTCGGTGTAGATCCGGACGCGCGAGCCGTAACTTGCAACGGCCACGGCACCTCGAGTTGGCGGGCGTGTCGCGAGGTTGGCGATGCGCGACAGAACGGACGGTGCTTCGTTGGCTCGCCCGAGTGCCGTGAGCGCAGCCCGGACGCTCAGTTCGATGAACTCGAGAGCCAACGCGGGCCCTTCATGCTTACCGAGCTTGGTCAGCGCGTGCTCGAGCCACTTCCAGGCCTCCAGGTTCCTGCCTCGGACGCCTTCGATCTGCTGCTGGCCGTAGGCTGTCAGGCAGTAGTCGCTGATTTCGCGCCAGTGTCCATATTCCTCCAGAGAGCGAGCGCCGACCTGCGTTGACTCGAGCATGTTTCCGGCCCACGCGGCGATCACGGCATGGACTTGGAGTGTGTACCCGTAGACGGCTGGGTCGCGCGCTGCCGTTGCGGCGGTCTCCGCGGCGGCGAGAGCGCGCCGACCCGCGTTCCGCATGCCGAGGGCCGTCAGCGCGAAGCTGCAGCAGAGGTAAGCGTTGCTGAGTGCAGCGGAGGGGCCGAGCTGCTCCGCCGAACGGAGGTGCGGAACGACCGTCTCGAGAAATCGCAGCGGTTTGCCGCTATCTACGCCAAGCCGCGCGGTCTGATTGTAGAGCTGACAGAGCACCTGGAGACGTCGAGCGTCGGCAGCCGAGAGCGCCCGCCGACGGTCGAAGAGGCGGGCAGCGAGCCCTCGGGCGGCCCTTATCAAGCCTGTCAATTTGCCCTGCGGGGGGCTCACGCCGAGAGCTCGGAACCCCTCGAAAAGCGCCTGCCAGGCTCGGTCGACGTCAATCTGAGCTTCTGCCCAAGCGATGCGTGAGAATGCTTGGGCCTTCACCACCGGATCGACCGGTCTGGCACAGATGGCTTTTAGATGAGCGATCGCTTCCTCGAGCGATCCCGTACGCATCAGCGCTTCGGCAACAGTGAGCTCGACCTGCAGACCGAGCTCGACGTCGAGTTGCCGCGCACAGCGCTTCGCGACGGCAAAGAAGCGCAGCGCGAGATCGTTGTCGTAAGTTTCGAACGCCCGCAAACCGGCTTCGAAGCAGGCCTGCAGGGTACGGCTGGGGGACTTCTCGGGTTTCCCTGCGGCGTAGTGAGTCGCGATTCGGAAGCTCTGCTGGGCGGCGCGTGTCTCGAGCTCGTCGAGGGTGCTCGCAGCGCTCACTCCGAGCCATCCGCCCTGACCGTTCAGCGCCTGCAAGCCGAAGTCGAATGCGACATCAGTGCTCGCTCCGGCGCCTGTGGCTGCGTCAATCGCCTCGGCGACGTCTTGGTTTGCTTCCTGGAGCTCTCCTGGCGAGGGACGAGCGAGGAGTGCTTCCCGAACGGAGTCGTGGCTGAAGCGATACCCCGTCGGAAGCGCTTCGATGAGCATCGATCGGCAGGCCTCCGCCAACACTTCGGCGAGCTCTTCTGCGCCAGTGTCGGCCGCGCGAACCAAGAGATCTACTCCGAACTCGCGACCGATGACGGCGGCGATGGTGAGGATGCCCAGGCTCTTGACGTCCAAGTTGTGGATCCGGAGAGCCAGAAGCTCGAGAGAGCCCTTGGGAAGCTCTAGCCGAGACGCAGACGACAGATCGAACTTCCATGTCCCCCAGTAGGGCACGAGCGCGCCCGCTTCGAGCATGCTGTGCACAACCTGCATCGCCCCGAGCGGAGTGCCGTCGGCTACGCTCACGACGTAGCGCAAGAGCTCCTCGTTCAGCTGCTCCGCGCCCAGGTAAGACTTGATGAGCTCCCTAGTCTGTTCCTGGTCGAGCGGGTCCAGCACCAGCTCCCAAACGCGTGCCATCTCCAGCGACCTGAGGAGGCGACCGAAGTTTGGCCAGCTCGAGGGGTCATCGCGGCCGGAGAACAGGTAGAGCATTCTCGGAGAGGCGTTGCTGCTGAGGTGCCCCAGCACTCTCCGACTTCCCGCATCGAGCCATTGAGCGTCGTCTACGAGGACGATCCGGTGGGGCCCTTCCGAGAGAAGCCGCGCCAGGAATTCTGCTACGGCCTCTTCGGAGACGATCGCGGTGGATTCGTTCTGTTCCCTGGTGGTTCCGCCGCGCAGGACATGTGAAATGCGCGCCGAAAGCAGACGCAGCAGTGGCCCGACGTCTCTTGCCAGGTCCCTGAATCGCGCGATGGCTCGCAGGCGATCCGACTGGCTGCGCGCGTCGTACTCCTCGAGCTGAAGTTCGATGAATTTGCGTACGATGCCCAGCGGCTCGTGCTCCGACTGGTCACACGTCACGGCCCAGTGTGTGGCGGGTCCACGCACGCTCTTCAGAAAGGTTCTCGTCAGTCGTGTCTTGCCCGAACCGGAGGGACCACGGACCACCACGATTTGGCTTTGCGAAAGCGCGCTCGCCCGGAAGGCGGACTCGAGTCGCTCGAGCTCGCGCTGCCGGCCGAAAAAGGGCGCTGCCGCCTGATTCGAGGTCTCGTGGGTCTCGAGCGCATCGCCGGGTGGGGCGCCGCGAAGAGCCCGGACTGCTCGGAGAGCCTCGGCGAGTGCACGCGCGTCCGGACAATTGCTTTCCCGTGCCGGTAGTAACACCCTCTTTAGAACGCGTCCGAGGGCCGGCGCGAGAGGTGATGGGAGATCGGGTCGTTCGCCGCTTCTTTCCAGAAGCGGGCGAAGGTCCAGCTCGCTGCAAGCATGGATACCTGTCGCACACTGGAACAGGACGGCTCCCAGTGCCTGGAGGTCGCTTGCTGGATCGGCCTGGTCGTGGGACGCGCGGTCGAGTGGTGAGAGCTCTTGTGTCGTCGTTGCGCTGGCTTCGGCAAAGCCGAAGTCGACCAGGCGCACGGCCATGTTCAACGGGTCGAACAGGATGTTCTGCGGCTTCACGTCTCTGTGAACGAGGCCGGCCTCGTGAATCTTGGCGAGGGCGTCCGCGAGCTGAATGCCGAGCTCGATGACCTGCTCCTCTGAGAGCGGCCCGCGTCGGAGACGTTCGGCCAGCGTCTCGCCGGCGACCAGCTCCATTACGATGTACGGGCGTTGTCCGCTCTGTCCGACCTCCATCACCCGCGGCAACGCCGGATGCCGAACCCGCGCGAGCGCGACCGCTTCGCGAATGAAGCGGTTCGCCGTGGCGCCCCCAGCCTCCAGGCTCGGCTGTCGTGGGACCTTCAGCGCATAGTGACGGCCTCGGTGCCGGACGCGGTAAACGGTGCTGTGAGCTCCGTGGCCCAGCTCGTCGAGCACTTCCACCCCTGGGATGGAGACGTCGGCTGCGCCCATTCAGGGCCGCCTTGTACAACTTTACGCGATCGGATGCACGCCATAGCGCTGGAGCGCGGGTGGCACATCGGGATGTCCGCGTCCGAAAGTCAGCTGAATCTCGCTTCGCGGTAGGGCCTTGACCACCCAAGCTCGACTGATCAGATGCTCCGGGGTCAAATCGACGAATCGGGCTCTCGTCGGGCCGGGGGCAGCGACGAGAACCGCACCGTCAGCGTGCTCGCCGCCAAGCCAGGCGCGCAGACGAACGTGCGACGCGGGCCACAAGTAGAGCTCCTGATGGTAGCTCGCCGTCGGCGCGAACGGCGGGACCTCCGAGGGGACCGCCTCACCCCATAAAAACGCCAGTCGTTGCTGACACTCGCTGCCGGCGCGCTCGATCGCTTCGTCTAGAGTGCGTGCGGCACCAAGTCCGTAGACGAGGGGTGCCTGCGCGCGCCGCGGAAACGCGAACACTCCCGCGACTACGAGGTCCGAGCTCGGACCATCGTTGGCGAAAGAGTACATCTCGACGTCGTAGCTGGTGGTCGGACACCAGCTGGCGAACGTAGGAGAACGATGACGCGTTGGAGCTCTTCCGCCGAACCAGGAGCGGAGCACACTGTCACGTTCCGCCAGTTCTGCACGCGCGGCATGCATTGCGTGCTCGATTGTCCTTGCAGCTGCTATCCCATTGGAAAGCGAATAGCGCCATTCATCGGGGCGCGGCGCCTCGGGGAAGGTCATGTCACGGCCCACTGATCCGAGCAGCGTGCCTCGATCGTCGATCAGGGGCAGCTCGCGGCCGCCGCCGCTCTGGGCATCGAGGATCGCGGTGCGCTCCAAGAGCTCGAAGTAGGCGCGCTCCACCGGAGCAGCGATCAGCGCTGCCGCGCTGCCCGTCGCGTCGACGCCGCGCTCGGATGACGCGTAGAGCCCGACGGAATGGACCAAGAGCCCGTCTATCTCCAGGGACTCGACGAAAGGTTCGATCGGACCCCAGTGCGGAGCGAGCGGGAGCTCCGCGCTCAGCGTCCGCAGAGTTGCGAGTGCTGCGTCGGTCATTCAGCGGCAACTGCGGGCGGATCGTTCGCGCTCGAGGCCGCGGCATAGAGTTCGTCGCAAAACGCGCGAAAGTGTCGCATCGAGGTGTGAAGGGCGTCGAACACCGCGATCGGATTTCCAGCGAGCAGGGCGTCGAGCCGCGCGAGCTCGTCGCGGACGTGTCCCTTGTCCAGCTCGACGTGCTGGCTGACGACGCTCAACGCGTCGTTCGGGATACCGCACTGGGTCGTGAGCGCGCGTACCCAGATGGGTCCGAGCAAGACGGTGAGGTATTCGCTGAACAGTATGTAGGCGAGGTAGTGCGACGGCTCGTCTGCGATCAGTCGTTCGATGAAGTGAGCCAGATCCTGGATGTGAGGTGAGGGTGTCCGCGCGGGCTGGGCTCCGAACTCCTGATTCAAACGTGAAAGATCGCTGGTCGCCCAGACGTCATGACCCGTCTCCTCCAGGAGCTTCCGCGCGTAGAACTCCGCCAACTCGTGCTGGGCGGTTTCGGTCGCGCGCCGCTTCGCCTGCCCAAGGTGCCGCGGGGTGTGCTCGATCATGAACCGAATGTTCACCAAGTAGTTTGCGACGTCGCGGGCGCCGAGCCGGCCGGTCTGTGCGAGTGCCAGAAGAGGATGATTGATGCGCAGATCGTTGGCGTACGCTTCCACTGCGGCGGCGAGTTGTGACGCATAGGACGGTTGCATGGGAGGGCTCCGTTGCTAGAGCGAAACTCGGGCATTGGGGCGCATGCTCGGGGTTGGCGTTCCCCGAGCGCGCCGGTTCACATCGAGTCAGTGCGGGAGCAAGCCCTGAGGCCGCTCTTCTGCTGCTCTCAGAACGACAGCTGTGCAAAACGCTTCTTCATGGTCTTCTCCTTCCTCACCCCTGTGCGGCTTCGCGGCGTTGCGAGAGCCGCTGTTGATAGTTCACTCCGGAGCAGAATTGCTCCAGGAAGACTTGGTGGGCCTCGGCGCTGAGGAAGCGGGTGAAGCGCGTCATGGCGCCCCAGCGCTCGGTGAGCACGGTGCCGGTCGGGTTCATGCGCATGCGGGTCGCGATGTGCAGCATCGCCAGGTTCATCGGCGAGACGTCGAACTCGACGCGCGAGACACCCGCACGGGTGAGCTCGTCGAACAGGCAGAGCGACAGAAAGCGCTGCACGAGGGCGCGGCCCTGGTGCTCGGGCAGGACCGCCGCGCTGCGGATGTAATAGGTGCTCCAGTCGAGCGGATCGCAGACCAGGAGACCGACGGTCTTGTCGCCGTGGACGAACTCGAAGAAGTCGGCGCAGAGCTCGTAGTAGCGAGCCTTCATCGGCGTGAGCACGTCGTTGCGGAAGGGCGAGCTGCCGTCGTCTTCGAAGATTTGCGCGTAGTGTTCGCGGACGAAGGGCATCGCGGCAGCGAGCGAGCTGGTGCGCACGCTGGAGCCGCCGCCGAGATCGAGCGGCAGCAAGTCGGACCAGCGAAGCCCCCACAAGAGCTCCGATAGCGGCGTGCGCTCGACACCCGGGGCTGGCACTGGTGTTACCAGCGCGGAGGCGTCGGCAAGGTGGGGAGCCGTCATCGTCTGCGCTTGTAGGCGCAGGGCTCGGACGCGGCCAAATTGCTGGCGCAAGTCACGGCGCGGAAACGTGGTGTGTGTCCGCGTAAGCCCGTGCAGTGACGCGTGCGCGCTTGTGTTTCGGACTCACGAAACAGCGACGCGCAGCGACGATGACTCGTGGCTGCGCGTCCGAGCAGGCCAGGCTGCTCTCCGAAGGGTTGGTTTCGAAGAGCAGCTGGCTCGCTTTGTGCGGGTTACTCCGCGGGCGCCGGGGAGGTTGCCTGGGACTCGGCCATGGCACCGATGCGCATGCCGTAGAAGGAGCGCCAGACGAAGAACAGCATCGCCGCGCCGAACACGGCGGCGAGGACGGTGCTGGTTCCGCGCTCGAGCTGGATCGCGAGCTCGACGGCGAGCAGGCCGAACAGCGTCGTGAACTTGATGATTGGGTTCATGGCGACGCTGGAGGTGTCCTTGAAGGGGTCACCGACGGTGTCGCCGACGACGCTCGCGGCGTGGAGCTCCGAGCCCTTCTCCTTCAGGTCTACCTCGACGACCTTCTTGGCGTTGTCCCAGGCGCCGCCCGCGTTGGCGAGGAACAGCGCCTGATACAGACCGAACAGCGCGATCGAGATCAGGTAACCGATGAAGAAGAACGAGTCGATGCAGGCAAACGCCAGGGTGCCGCAGAAGATGGTCATGAAGATGTTGAACATGCCCTTCTGCGCGTAGCGGGTGCAGATCTCGACGACCTTCTTGCTGTCCTCGATCGAGGCCTTGGTGGCGCCTTCGAGCTTCATGTTGCGCTTGATGAACTCCACCGCGCGGTACGCACCGGCGACTACGGCCTGGGTGGAGGCGCCGGTGAACCAGTAGATCACGGCGCCGCCCGCCACGAGCCCGAGCAGGAAGGGCGGGTGCAAGATGCTGAGGTTCTCGATGTCGTCCTTGAGGCCGTCCGTGAGCAGCACGATGATCGAGAAGATCATGGTCGTGGCACCCACGACGGCGGTGCCGATCAGCACCGGCTTGGCCGTGGCCTTGAAGGTGTTGCCCGCCCCGTCGTTCTCCTCGAGCAGGTGCTTGGCCTTCTCAAAGTCCACCTTGAAGCCGTGGGCCTTCTGCACCTCTTCGGCGGTGCCCGGCGTCTCCGCGATGGTCGAGAGCTCGAACACGCTCTGGGCGTTGTCCGTCACCGGGCCGTACGAATCGACGGCGATCGTGACCGGGCCCATGCCGAGGAAGCCGAAGGCGACGAGGCCGAAGGCGAACACGGCCGGCGCGATCATCAGATCGCCGAGACCGAGCACGCTGACGGCGTAGGCCACGCCCATCAGCACCGCGATCACGAGGCCCATCCAGAACGCGCTGAAGTTACCGGCGGTGAGGCCCGACAGGATGTTCAGCGACGGGCCGCCCTCGCGGGAAGCCGTGACGACTTCCTTCACGTGGGTGGACTCGGTCGAGGTGAAGATCTTGACCACCTCGGGGATGATCGCGCCGGCGAGCGTGCCGCAGCTGATGATGGCCGAGAGCTTCCACCACAGGGTGCCGTCGCCGAGCTCGGGGATCAGCAGCGCCGACACGAGGAAGGTGAGCGCCACGGAAGCGAGTGAGGTGATCCACACCAGCCAGGTGAGGGGCGCCTCGAAGTTGAACTTGCCGCCCTTGCCGAAGGTGGCTTTCTGAACGACCTCGTTGCCGAGGTACGAGAAGGCGCTGACCACGACCATCACCACGCGCATCGCGAAGATCCAGACCAGGAGCTGGACCTGGACGGCGGGCTCGGTGACGGCGAGCAGGATGAAGGAGATCAGCGCGACGCCCGTCACGCCGTAGGTCTCGAAGCCGTCCGCGCTCGGGCCGACGGAGTCACCGGCGTTGTCGCCCGTGCAGTCCGCGATCACGCCCGGGTTGCGCGCGTCGTCTTCCTTGACCTTGAAGACGATTTTCATCAGGTCGGAGCCGATGTCGGCGATCTTGGTGAAGATGCCGCCGGCGATGCGGAGCGCCGAGGCGCCGAGCGACTCGCC